>NZ_CAKLDM010000003.1 GCF_921294215.1 Vibrio marisflavi CECT 7928 | reverse complement strand
TCTACGCATTTCACCGCTACACCTGAAATTCTACCCCCTCTACAGTACTCTAGTGAATCAGTTTCAAATGACCTTCCGAGGTTGAGCCCCGGGCTTTCACATCTGACTTAATCCACCACCTGCATGCGCTTTACGCCCAGTAATTCCGATTAACGCTCGCACCCTCCGTATTACCGCGGCTGCTGGCACGGAGTTAGCCGGTGCTTCTTCTGCAGCTAACGTCAAATGATGCAGTTATTAACTACACCATCTTCCTCACTGCTGAAAGTGCTTTACAACCCGAAGGCCTTCTTCACACACGCGGCATGGCTGCATCAGGGTTTCCCCCATTGTGCAATATTCCCCACTGCTGCCTCCCGTAGGAGTCTGGACCGTGTCTCAGTTCCAGTGTGGCTGATCATCCTCTCAGACCAGCTAGGGATCGTCGCCTTGGTGAGCCATTACCTCACCAACTAGCTAATCCCACCTAGGCGTATCCAATAGCGCAAGGCCCGAAGGTCCCCTGCTTTGCTCCGAAGAGAGTATGCGGTATTAGCCATCGTTTCCAATGGTTATCCCCCTCTACTGGGCAACTTCCTAGGCATTACTCACCCGTCCGCCGCTCGTCAGCAAAGAAAGCAAGCTTTCTTTCTGTTACCGCTCGACTTGCATGTGTTAGGCCTGCCGCCAGCGTTCAATCTGAGCCATGATCAAACTCTTCAATTTAAGATTTTGTCGGCTCAATGAATACTGAACATTACATAAAGTAATGTTTGAATTGACTGTGCTGAGCCTTTCGACTCGTTGGTCACTTCGTTTCATTGAAACCTAATTTGATACCGCTTTCCGTTAAGAAAGAAACATCTAATTTGATTATCATCAACGAGTGCCCACACAGATTGATAGGTTTATATTGTTAAAGAGCTTTGCTTTCAGTGCGTTAGCACTTAGGCAGGACGCGTATAATACGCTTTCTGCTTTGAAAGTCAACATAAAACTCTAAGCTTTTTTAAAGTTTTATGGTGACTTGCTTATTTCATAAGCAAGTGCAGAAATAAAGCCCGGCGATGACCTACTCTCACATGGGGAAGCCCCACACTACCATCGGCGCAGTTGCGTTTCACTTCTGAGTTCGGCATGGAATCAGGTGGGTCCACAACGCTATGGTCGCCAAGCAAATTCTTCATCATAAAGTCATACGACTCTATGATTTAATTCGGAAAGCTGTTTTCGTTCTATTTACACATTCAATGTTCTAGTTTGAGTCCCACAAAAACCCTTTTGGTGTTGTATGGTTAAGCCTCACGGGCAATTAGTACAGGTTAGCTCAACGCCTCACAACGCTTACACACCCTGCCTATCAAACGTTCTAGTCTCGAACAACCCTTAAGGACACATAAAGTGTCAGGGAAGACTCATCTCAGGGCTCGCTTCCCGCTTAGATGCTTTCAGCGGTTATCGATTCCGAACTTAGCTACCGGGCAATGCCATTGGCATGACAACCCGAACACCAGAGGTTCGTCCACTCCGGTCCTCTCGTACTAGGAGCAGCCCCCTTCAATCTTCCAACGCCCACGGCAGATAGGGACCGAACTGTCTCACGACGTTCTAAACCCAGCTCGCGTACCACTTTAAATGGCGAACAGCCATACCCTTGGGACCGACTTCAGCCCCAGGATGTGATGAGCCGACATCGAGGTGCCAAACACCGCCGTCGATATGAACTCTTGGGCGGTATCAGCCTGTTATCCCCGGAGTACCTTTTATCCGTTGAGCGATGGCCCTTCCATTCAGAACCACCGGATCACTATGACCTGCTTTCGCACCTGCTCGAATTGTCATTCTCGCAGTCAAGCGGGCTTATGCCATTGCACTAACCTCACGATGTCCAACCGTGATTAGCCCACCTTCGTGCTCCTCCGTTACTCTTTGGGAGGAGACCGCCCCAGTCAAACTACCCACCAGGCACTGTCCTCACCCCAGATAATGGGGCCAAGTTAGAACATCAACACTACAAGGGTGGTATTTCAAGGACGGCTCCACCACATCTAGCGACGCGGTTTCAAAGCCTCCCACCTATCCTACACATGTAGGGTCAATGTTCAGTGCCAAGCTGTAGTAAAGGTTCACGGGGTCTTTCCGTCTAGCCGCGGGTACACTGCATCTTCACAGCGATTTCAATTTCACTGAGTCTCGGGTGGAGACAGCGTGGCCATCATTACGCCATTCGTGCAGGTCGGAACTTACCCGACAAGGAATTTCGCTACCTTAGGACCGTTATAGTTACGGCCGCCGTTTACCGGGGCTTCGATCAAGAGCTTCGACCGAAGTCTAACCCCATCAATTAACCTTCCGGCACCGGGCAGGCGTCACACCGTATACGTCATCTTACGATTTAGCACAGTGCTGTGTTTTTAATAAACAGTTGCAGCCACCTGGTATCTGCGACTCCCAATAGCTCCATCCGCGAGGGACTTCACCGTCGAGAGCGTACCTTCTCCCGAAGTTACGGTACCATTTTGCCTAGTTCCTTCACCCGAGTTCTCTCAAGCGCCTTGGTATTCTCTACCCGACCACCTGTGTCGGTTTGGGGTACGATTCCTTACAATCTGAAGCTTAGAGGCTTTTCCTGGAAGCATGGCATCAATGACTTCACTACCGTAGTAGCTCGACATCGTGTCTCAGCCTTAAAGAGAGCCGGATTTACCTAACTCTCAAGCCTACGCACTTGAACCTGGACGACCGTCGCCAGGCCCACCTAGCCTTCTCCGTCCCCCCATCGCAATTGTAAGAAGTACGGGAATATTAACCCGTTTCCCATCGACTACGCCTTTCGGCCTCGCCTTAGGGGTCGACTTACCCTGCCCCGATTAACGTTGGACAGGAACCCTTGGTCTTCCGGCGAGGAGGTTTTTCACCCCCTTTATCGTTACTCATGTCAGCATTCGCACTTCTGATACCTCCAGCAGACCTTACAGTCCACCTTCAACGGCTTACAGAACGCTCCCCTACCCAATACAATAAATTGCATTGCCGCAGCTTCGGTTTATTACTTAGCCCCGTTACATCTTCCGCGCAGGCCGACTCGACTAGTGAGCTATTACGCTTTCTTTAAATGATGGCTGCTTCTAAGCCAACATCCTAGCTGTCTAAGCCTTCCCACATCGTTTCCCACTTAGTAATAATTTGGGACCTTAGCTGGCGGTCTGGGTTGTTTCCCTCTCCACGACGGACGTTAGCACCCGCCGTGTGTCTCCCGGATAGTACTTACTGGTATTCGGAGTTTGCAAAGGGTTGGTAAGTCGGGATGACCCCCTAGCCTTAACAGTGCTCTACCCCCAGTAGTATTCGTCCGAGGCGCTACCTAAATAGCTTTCGGGGAGAACCAGCTATCTCCAGGTTTGATTGGCCTTTCACCCCTAGCCACAAGTCATCCGCTAATTTTTCAACATTAGTCGGTTCGGTCCTCCAGTTGATGTTACTCAACCTTCAACCTGCCCATGGCTAGATCACCTGGTTTCGGGTCTATATCCAGAGACTGAGCGCCCAGTTAAGACTCGGTTTCCCTACGGCTCCCCTAAACGGTTAACCTTGCCACTGAATATAAGTCGCTGACCCATTATACAAAAGGTACGCAGTCACACCACGAAGGTGCTCCTACTGCTTGTACGTACACGGTTTCAGGTTCTATTTCACTCCCCTCACAGGGGTTCTTTTCGCCTTTCCCTCACGGTACTGGTTCACTATCGGTCAGTCAGGAGTATTTAGCCTTGGAGGATGGTCCCCCCATGTTCAGACAGGATATCACGTGTCCCGCCTTACTCGATTTCACTTATGCTGCGCTGTCGGTTACGGGGCTATCACCCTGTATCGCGTGCCTTTCCAGACACTTCACCTGACGCAATAAAAGCTTAAGGGCTAACCCAATTTCGCTCGCCGCTACTTTCGGGATCTCGGTTGATTTCTTTTCCTCGGGGTACTTAGATGTTTCAGTTCCCCCGGTTCGCCTCATTAACCTATGTATTCAGTTAATGATACATGCTTATGCATGTGGGTTTCCCCATTCGGAAATCGTAGACTCAAGTGGCTTTTACTGCCTTATCTACGCTTATCGCAAGTTAATACGTCCTTCATCGCCTCTGACTGCCAAGGCATCCACCGTGTACGCTTAGTTACTTAACCATACAACCCAAAAGAGTTTTGTATGGTCAACACTAAAGGTGTCTCAATTTATTTAAACATGATTGAGACTGATAATTGCCGGACTCAAATATGAATAACTCGTAAGTTATTCCCAAGAACACTTGAATGTGTGTTGGTACCTAAATCAATACAGATTTAGGATTTGAGAACTTTTAATGAATAACATGAATCACATGTTATTCGTCAGCTTTCCAAATTGTTAAAGAGCAAGATGCATAAAACATCATTCAAATATTCTCATAAGAAAACATTCTGATGATGCAGTTTTTCTTCATGGATATGGAGAAAAGTGGTGGGCGATACCGGGCTCGAACCAGTGACCCCCTGCTTGTAAGGCAGGTGCTCTCCCAACTGAGCTAATCGCCCACATTCGTTTTTTCGTTCTTGTGGTAGAACGTTTCAAGATGGTGGAGCTAAGCAGGATCGAACTGCTGACCTCCTGCGTGCAAGGCAGGCGCTCTCCCAGCTGAGCTATAGCCCCATTTATTCGTTTCCACTTTAAAAAGTAGATTCAAATTCTTGAAATGGTGGGTCGTGCAGGATTCGAACCTGCGACCAATTGATTAAAAGTCAACTGCTCTACCAACTGAGCTAACGACCCAATGGTATCCCGTAGGGGAGTCGAACCCCTGTTACCGCCGTGAAAGGGCGGTGTCCTAGGCCTCTAGACGAACGGGACACTGGATTGAATGTTTGGGAACATTCAACATCTCTTTAATCTTTATAAACCATCAATCTGTGTGAACACTCATCGCAATAATCTTTCGTATAAGGAGGTGATCCAGCCCCAGGTTCCCCTAGGGCTACCTTGTTACGACTTCACCCCAGTCATGAACCACAAAGTGGTGAGCGTCCTCCCGAAGGTTAAACTACCCACTTCTTTTGCAGCCCACTCCCATGGTGTGACGGGCGGTGTGTACAAGGCCCGGGAACGTATTCACCGTAGCATTCTGATCTACGATTACTAGCGATTCCGACTTCATGGAGTCGAGTTGCAGACTCCAATCCGGACTACGACGCACTTTTTGGGATTCGCTCACCATCGCTGGTTGGCCGCCCTCTGTATGCGCCATTGTAGCACGTGTGTAGCCCTACTCGTAAGGGCCATGATGACTTGACGTCGTCCCCACCTTCCTCCGGTTTATCACCGGCAGTCTCCCTGGAGTTCCCGACATTACTCGCTGGCAAACAAGGATAAGGGTTGCGCTCGTTGCGGGACTTAACCCAACATTTCACAACACGAGCTGACGACAGCCATGCAGCACCTGTCTCAGAGTTCCCGAAGGCACCAAAGCATCTCTGCTAAGTTCTCTGGATGTCAAGAGTAGGTAAGGTTCTTCGCGTTGCATCGAATTAAACCACATGCTCCACCGCTTGTGCGGGCCCCCGTCAATTCATTTGAGTTTTAATCTTGCGACCGTACTCCCCAGGCGGTCTACTTAACGCGTTAGCTCCGAAAGCCACAGTTCAAGACCGCAACCTCCAAGTAGACATCGTTTACGGCGTGGACTACCAGGGTATCTAATCCTGTTTGCTCCCCACGCTTTCGCATCTGAGTGTCAGTATCTGTCCAGGGGGCCGCCTTCGCCACTGGTATTCCTTCAGATCTCTACGCATTTCACCGCTACACCTGAAATTCTACCCCCCTCTACAGTACTCTAGTGAATCAGTTTCAAATGACCTTCCGAGGTTGAGCCCCGGGCTTTCACATCTGACTTAATCCACCACCTGCATGCGCTTTACGCCCAGTAATTCCGATTAACGCTCGCACCCTCCGTATTACCGCGGCTGCTGGCACGGAGTTAGCCGGTGCTTCTTCTGCAGCTAACGTCAAGCAATGCAGTTATTAACTACACTACCTTCCTCACTGCTGAAAGTGCTTTACAACCCGAAGGCCTTCTTCACACACGCGGCATGGCTGCATCAGGGTTTCCCCCATTGTGCAATATTCCCCACTGCTGCCTCCCGTAGGAGTCTGGACCGTGTCTCAGTTCCAGTGTGGCTGATCATCCTCTCAGACCAGCTAGGGATCGTCGCCTTGGTGAGCCATTACTTCACCAACTAGCTAATCCCACCTAGGCGTATCCAATAGCGCAAGGCCCGAAGGTCCCCTGCTTTGCTCCAAAGAGAATATGCGGTATTAGCCATCGTTTCCAATGGTTATCCCCCTCTACTGGGCAACTTCCTAGGCATTACTCACCCGTCCGCCGCTCGTCAGCAAAGAAAGCAAGCTTTCTTTCTGTTACCGCTCGACTTGCATGTGTTAGGCCTGCCGCCAGCGTTCAATCTGAGCCATGATCAAACTCTTCAATTTAAGATTTTGTCGGCTCAATGAATACTGAACATTACATAAGTAATGTTTGAATTGACTGTGCCAAGTCCGAAGACTTGAATTGGTCACTCAGTTCATTGAAACCTAATTTGATACCGAAGTATCTAATTTGATTATCATCAACGAGTGCCCACACAGATTGATAGGTTTATATTGTTAAAGAGCAATGCTTTGAAGTTCATCTCAAAGCGGACGGCCATTCTAGCGATTTAAGTTTTAGTGTCAACCACTTTTTTCAAAACTTTTTTAAGCACTTGGCTTAGCTAGTAGACCTTGCTAACTCGTTGATTGCTTTGTTTGAAGCCATCCCGTGTCAGCGAGGTGGCATTATAGAGATCCCCTTCTCATTGGCAAGCATTATTTTAAAAAAAATTAAGAAATAACGACTAGTTGGCGCATTTTCATTCAAAGGCTTATTTATTCAAATTTACTCATAGATAAAGTACAACTTACTCACAGATTTATTCACATTTTCATGTTTTCGATCAAGTTTAGATCGTCATAGAACAATAAAAGCTGCATCAGCAGCTTTTATAAAAATGGATAAGTGGGTTTATCTATACAATTATATTCCCGACCCGTCTTGTTCAACATCGTCTTCATGAAGGCCACACTCTCTTTTCAATCCAAAAAATCGAGTATCCTCTTCTTTCATCCCGGGCTGCCACTTTTGTGTTGTGTGCGTATCACCAATAGAAACATACCCTTCTTCTTTTAATGGATGATAAGAAAGCTCATGTTGAGCTAAGTAGCTCTCTATATCTTGCTCGGACCAATCAATGATTGGCAAAAACTTGAACACGCCATTTTGAATAGACAAGATTGGCAGGCTAGCTCGAGAAGGTGACTGTTCACGGCGAAGCCCAGAAAACCATGTTCCAACTTGCAAGTCATCGAGTGCACGTCGCATTGGCTCTACTTTATTTAGCTTATTGTAACGCTCAATTCCCTCTATACCTTGTTCCCATAACTTCCCATACCTTGCTTCTTGCCAATTCGAACTGAACTCTGAGCGATAGACTTTTAAATTCAGACCCAATTGCTGGGTGAGGTTATCTATAAATTGATACGTTTCTGGGAACAGATAGCCAGTATCGGTGAGTATGACAGGAATATCTGGCTGCACTTGGGTAAGCAAATGCAGCATAACTGCCGACTGGACACCAAAACTAGAAGATACTGCATGACTGCTCTTTAAGTTTTTAAGCGCCCACTCCACCCTTTCTACTGCCGACAAGGTTTCTAATTCAGCATTCAGCTGAGCAAGAGATAGAACTCGCTCTGCTTTCGTTAGTGATAGCAGATCATCCAAACTTGGCGAGGATTCAATTGTATTAATCATGGAAGTCCCTCTTTGATATTTCTACTTTGTCAATCACACCAGCTCGGATAACGAAGTCGCCGAACGCCTCTTTATCTTCGCGTTCTTTTGACCAACGACTCACTAGCGAATCGATATCTTGCAATATCTGCTTGACGCTAATGTTCTCTTTATACATTTTCGGAACACGGGTGCCTTCTTTATTACCTCCTAAATGAAGGTTATAGCGACCTGGAGCTTTCCCTACTAAACCAATTTCAGCCAACATTGCTCTACCACATCCATTCGGGCAACCAGTAATGCGGGTAATAATGCTATCTTGTGTTGGTACTTTGTGAGCTTTAAGGATCTCTTCGATGTTCGTGACAAATTCTGGTAGGAAGCGCTCAGCCTCCGCCATTGCCAATGGGCAGGTTGGGTAAGAGACACAAGCCATCGAATTCTGCCTTTGTACACTATTACCATCATCTATTAGCCTGTGCTCACGAGCGATCTGTTCTATTTTATTAACTTGATTGGCTGGCACTCCTGCAACAATCAAGTTTTGGTTTGCCGTCATACGAAAATCGCCTTTATGAATTTTCGCAATCTCAGCGACACCAGATTTAAGCGGTTTGTCTGGAAAATCGAGTAAACGGCCATTTTCGATAAAAAGAGTTAAATGGTGCAGGCCATCAATCCCCTCAACCCAGCCGATTCGATCTCCACGCTCAGTAAACTTATAGGGTTTACTTGGTTCGAAAGATACTCCTGCTCGCTTTTCTACTTCTGCTTTAAAAACGTCAATACCTACTCTATCTAATGTGTATTTCGTTTTAGCGTTTTTACGGTTGGAGCGATTACCCCAGTCACGTTGCGTCGTCACCACAGCAGCCGCAACCTCTAGAGTTTTTTCCAAAGGAATAAAACCAAAATCATCAGCGCAGCGTGGGTACGTCGACTTATCACCATGAGTCATCGCCAAGCCACCACCAACCAGCACGTTAAACCCAACAAGCTGTCCGTTTTCGGCAATAGCAATAAAGTTCAAATCATTAGCATGAACATCAACATCATTTAGTGGAGGAATTGCTACGGTAGTCTTAAACTTCCTTGGAAGATAATTGCTACCTAAGATCGGCTCTTGATCTGTCTCTTCTAGCTTTTCACCATCTAACCAAATCTCAGCATACGCGCGAGTTTTCGGTAATAAGTGCTCGCTAATCTTCGCTGCCCATTCATAAGCTTGCTGATGGAGCTCTGATTCCACCGGATTTGAGGTACACAATACATTGCGGTTCACATCACCAGCAGTAGCAATAGAATCTATACCGATACTATTTAACGTTTGGTGCATTAACTTAATATTCGGTTTCAATACACCGTGGAATTGGAAGGTTTGCCTTGTTGTAAGACGGATACTTCCGTAAAGCGATTTTTCCGTAGCAAACTTATCGATTGCTAGCCATTGTTCTGGGGAGATCACTCCACCCGGCATACGAGCGCGCAGCATGACATTATGCAAAGGCTCTAACTTTTGCTTAGTCCTCTCCGCTCGAATATCACGATCATCTTGCTGATACATCCCGTGGAAGCGAATCAGCTGAAAGTTATCTGCGGTAAATCCACCTGTAATCGTATCTTTGAGATCTTGCGAAATTGTTCCGCGTAAGAAATTGCTTTCTCTTTTAATACGCTCGTTTTCAGAAAGTGGCCCTAGGACCTCGCCAAGCACTTGTTGCTGTTCTTGATTGCTCATTTAGTAAACATCCTTCTGATAACGTTTGTTCTTACGGAGGTCATTGAAAAACTCATTGGCTTGCTCGTCCGATAAGCCGCCTTGCTCAATAGCAATATCAATTAAAGCTTGATGTACATCTTTTGCCATCTGATCAGCATCACCACAGATATAGAGGTGAGCCCCTTGGCCGATCCATTTCCATAGTTCTTCTGCCTGCTCTAGTAAGCGATGCTGTACATAGACTTTTTCTTCTTGATCCCGGCTAAAGGCGACATCCATTTTGGTGAGCAGTCCAGACTTCAACGCTCTCTGCCACTCAGTTTGATATAGGAAATCTTGAGCAAAGCTACGATCACCGAAGAACAACCAATTTGCCCCAGAAGCATCTCTGCTTTCACGCTCTTGAATGAAACTTCTGAAAGGAGCTATCCCGGTTCCCGGGCCAATCATGATGACTGGCGTGTCATCATTTTCTGGTAGTTTGAAGTGGTTGTTACTTTCAACAAACACACGAACATCACCACCTTCTTCTAGCCGCTGGCTTAAAAAGCCAGAAGCACCGCCATATCGAACACTCTCTCTTTGTTCATATTCCACGACACCAACAGTAAGGTGCACTTCTTCTTCCACTTCTGCTTGGCTAGAAGCAATGGAATACAAACGAGGAGTTAACCTTCTTAGCATTGATATTAATTGTTCAGCAGATAGCTTTGTCTTTTTGGAAGCAAGCACATCTATGACTTGAGTTTCTGCGCTGTATTCTCGCAGAGTAGCTTTATCTTCCAGCAACTTTAATAGTTTTTTACTACCAGAAGCTTCGGCATATTTAGCAACAAATTGGGGATTGGATGCTGTGATCTCATAGTGACGCACTAGCGCGCTGTGAATCGAAAGACTTTCTCCATCGACTTCAACACTCTCAACGCCTGATAGTCCGACTTGAGTCAATATCTCGTTGGCAAGCTCAGAGCTATTTTCATACCAAATCCCAAGCGAGTCGCCCGGTTGGTAAATAATGCCTGATTCATCAAGATCAATTTCAATATGTCTCACATCCTTGTTGGAATCACGCCCCGTAATCTTTTGATTGGTAAGCAAGGTTGCTGTGTAAGGGTTCTGCTTAGTGTATTGTGCAACAGTCGTTGCTTGATTCACTGGAAGTTGGACGACATCAGCTGGCTCTGCAGCAAGCTGCTCTTGGACAATATCTAATGCCTGCTTAGTCCAATCTTGAACAGAAGCATCGTAATCAACGTCACAATCCACTCTTTCAATGAAAGCTTTTGCACCGAGTTTAGATAAGAAGGCATCGAAATCTTTTCCGGTTTGGCAGAAGAATTCGTAACTTGAATCACCCAGTCCAATCACACCATACTGCAGGTTGCTAAGCTTTGGCGCTTTCTTCGACTGCAGAAACTCATGTAACTCAATAGCATTATCGGGCGCTTCACCTTCACCATTGGTCGAAGCAACAATAATTAAATGGGACAGTTTGGAGAGCGCTTTACCTTTTACATCACTAGCATCAAGCAACTCAACTGTGACACCCAGCGCTGCCGCTTGTTTTTCTAGACCTTCAGCGACACCTTTAGCGTTTCCCGTTTGCGAAGCATAAATAATAGTCAGCTTCTTGTCTGAGCTTGCTGCGGCTGCAGGTGTAACACTAGATAATGCTGAAGAAGCTACCGACGGTGACTGTGTTTGACTTAAGCCCCAAAGATATCCACTCACCCAAGCAAGTTGCTGCGGTGAAAGCTCACCAATAGAATTTTGAAGCTGGCTAAGCTTTTCGTCATTGATTGGCAAGCTTAACCCATTGACCTCATTAGGCTCATTAATCCCAGATGGCATTTTTGGTGAAACTGACATGACCACTACATCCCTCATTATTACGTGGGATAAGCTTAAACATTCATCATCATAACTAGAAAGAATAGAACGGAATGTTTTATAACTTTTTGGAAGTTAAGAAAGGAAAGGTGGAGCAAAGTCTCCTTTGTCCCACCTATTTAGATTCAATTCGAACTTGCTTAAAACCTACGGCCATCGCTGATTTTGACGCGACATCTAGATCTTTGTAATGGTATTCCTCACCATGAATATCGGTGAGTAAAACAAAGCCACCTCGGGTGTGGCGGAACTCTACAATCCAGTTTCCCTCTTCAGAGGAAGGCTCAATGATCGCTTCTACGAGTTGATTTTCTCGATAGAGGTTCCTTAGCTCAGTAATCGTCATATTTACTACCAACAAAATTACACTTGCCTATAAAGCATGGTTCAAATTGCTGAAATATCTACTTATCTCGTTAGAATATGACGAAAACTTAGACCTAAAAACGAGTTTCTTGATAAAGAAATTGGCTAAATTAGAGAAACTTAGAACCTGATCTCCGTTCCAAAAAAATATCCATCTACAAAGACCAATGACTCGGAAAGGTCTGCTGAAGCAGGTGCTAAATCAGAAAACTCTAGATCAATCACTCGATAACCACCACGAAGCGAAACTGTCATCGAGTCGAACGGTATTTGATAACGGATTCCCGCCATAAAGTCCGTCGACTTAATACCATTCATATTCCCAACTTCAAATTGGCCAATAATGTGCCATTCCGTTTCCGGGATTTTGATTTCGGCATATGAATATAGATTGACGGTTAAATCATTAAAGTCATATTGGGTTGACGAGTTTATAGTTCGATAGTGTGAGCCCGTATATTGAGTCGCTGTTAAGCCGACATCAAAGGTCATTAGCTTATGAGAGACAACGTTGTAATAGAAGCTAAGATCATGCTTATCGAACGCTACAAAATCGCCACCATCAACAGCCGTATAGCGATAACTCATATCAGGAAGTGCTGAACGTGTTGGCTGGTACGCAATGTAAATGCTTGGTATATCAACCCAGCCCCGCCGAGTATTGTCGACCTTAGTGCTGCCCCACCACATATCCGCGCCCATCTTTATTGTATATGGCGCATCTACCGCGGTAACTTGAGACTCTTGTGTAATAGATTCAGATTGTGACGTTTCAGCGAAAGAAACAGAAGGAATGGCTGTCAAAGAAATCGCTGCACCAGCCATTGCTGCGAATACTACTCTATCCATGTGTCATATACTCCAAGCATTGAGAAAGCAAACATCGAGGGTCTACTACACTCGGAATACTAACACATTCCAATTTTTTAATAATGTTTTATCAACTAGTTAACGTGAGCTAGGCACGAATCTTATTGAAAACCACCACACCAACGATGGCCAATATCAACCATGGCAACATTTTAAAAGCCACCCCAATCAGCGCCAACACAAGCGTAACAGCTAAAGCAACACCCATTGCTGCAAATATCGTAACTGCCGTGATCCCCGTTACGACCAAGGTTGCACCAAAAATCAATACAAAGACAATTTCAAACATCGAATTACCTCCAAAAGCTAATACAGCCTAAACTGCATAAACTAAGCCAACTAAACTAGAAGACTCTTAATTATCTGTATTTTATAGAAATAAAAAAGCGAGAGCCTAAAACACTCTCGCCTTCCATATGAATTGGTAAAAATCACCACCAGTTAAAGGTAAATTTTACACATTTAGCTCTTTTGGAATCTTAGCCAAAGCTGCTTCAACAACTTCTATTCCAGCTCCAGGCTTATGAGCATTTTCACTGATGTAACGGCGCCACTGACGCGCTCCCGGCATACTTTGGAAAAGACCAATCATATGACGAGTGATATGTCCGAGGTAAGAACCATTGGCAAGTTGTTGTTCAATATACGGATACATCTCTTCCACTACTTGAGAGCGTTTTTTGATTGGTGCTTCACTACCGAACAGCTTTTGATCGACTTCAGCCAGCATATATGGATTTTGATACGCTTCACGGCCTATCATCACACCATCAAGATGATTCAAATGCTCAATACTCTCGTCCAAAGTTTTGACGCCGCCGTTTACTGCAATCACTAGATTAGGAAAGTCACGCTTGATTTGATATGCGCGATCATAATCTAAAGGTGGGATTTCTCTGTTTTCTTTCGGGCTTAAGCCGGTAAGCCATGCTTTTCGTGCGTGGATAGTAAACTGCTCACAACCGCCTTTCTCCGACACAGTCGAAATGAAATCCGTCAAAAATTCGTAAGAGTCTTGATCATCAATACCAATACGTGTTTTCACCGTAACTGGAATATCAACAACACTCTTCATCTCTGCAACACATTCAGCCACCAGCTCAGGCTCTGCCATTAAGCAAGCTCCAAAACGGCCATTTTGCACGCGATCTGACGGGCAACCAACATTGAGGTTAACTTCGTCGTAGCCGCGCTCTTGGGCCAACTTGGCACAATGCGCTAGATCTTTAGCGTTAGAACCACCAAGCTGAAGCGCTATTGGGTGCTCTTCTTCACTGTATTTTAGAAAATCACCTTTGCCATGAATGATGGCACCAGTTGTCACCATTTCAGTGTACAAAAGCGCTTCGCTAGAAAGTAAACGATGGAAGTAACGACAGTGACGATCAGTCCAATCGAGCATGGGTGCCACGCTAAAGCGGCAAAGTTCGAATTTATTGGTATTGCTATTGTTTTTCATGAGCTTACGTAAAACTAAAATACTGTATAAATATACATGAGTTTGCTAAAATTACCCTCAATTTCTCCCCTCAGTACGTATATAGTACGCATAAAAGGAGTAGGATCATGGCTTCATTCAACATCAAAAAACGTACACTCAAAGATGGCTCTCTTCGCTTCACTGTGGACGTTATAGTGAAAAAAGATGCGCGGATTATACACCGAGAGTCCAAAACATTCAGAAAAAAAGAGCTAGCTCGCACTTATGGCCTAAAACGACTAAACGAACTAGAGACGGAAGGAGTTAAAAAGCTTAAATCCGTACCTATATCCGTACTGCTCGATATCTATATGGGCGAACGTGACCTATGGGACAAGTCAGGCCGCACTAAACAATATGTGATTAAGCTACTTAGAGACTGTGACATAGCAAAAGTGGAATCGAACCAGCTAAGAACAAGCGACCTAATACAACACTGCAAAAACCGAAAAGCCGCCGGAGCAAAGCCCGCCACTATCAATCATGACGTTGCTTACCTACGTTCTGTCATGAAAAAGGCCAAGCCCGTATTTAACATTGACGCTAACTTTTCTATTTTCGAGGAAGCCGTTCCAGTTCTCAATGACATGGGTCTAATTGGCAAAAGCCAAAAACGAACCCGACGACCAACCAGTGAAGAACTCGACTTATTAAGAGAGGCACTTCGCAAAAGACAAAGCTTTCGCCCTAACGGCCCTACACGCATCCCTTACCTCGACATACTCGAGTTCAGTATTTTAACCTGCATGCGCATAGGTGAAGTCTGCACGATTCTATGGGACGATCTGGACGAGAAGAACAAAACCGTTTTAGTCCGCGATAGAAAAGACCCACGCAAGAAAGAAGGCAACCATATGATTGTACCGCTACTGGGCGAGTCATTTGATATTGCCATGAGGCAAGACAAACGCAATGCGTACATCTTTCCATATAACCCTCGCAGCGTGTCTGCTGGCTTTCAAAGAGCACGTAATGAGCTAGGCATTGAAGACCTACGCTATCACGATCTGCGCCGCGAAGGAGCAAGCCGACTATTTGAAAAAGGCTACTCCATTGAAGAAGTAGCTCAAGTTACTGGGCATAAGAATTTGAATATTCTTTGGCAAGTTTATACGCAGCTTTATCCCAGTAAATTGCATGAAAAGAGTGCACCTTAATACACTAACCTTCTTCATGTTCTGGCTGCTCAACCACTTCGCCAGAAGAGTACGGAAATAGCACAACTTCATCCTCATTAATTATGCTACTAGCCTGCGCTAAGGTTTCCTCAACTATAAATTGGGTTGCTAGAACACCATTTTTGAATCGCTGATCTGTAATCCATTCGGAATACCATACATGTTCGTGAGGTATATCAATGGCTCCACTGACAACATTACAAAGAGTCTCTTGATATTCAACATCTTGGTTTACAGGGAACGATACTCTCTGAAGCCATATATCAAGCATTCCCGTTCCTAAAACAGGCTCAAATTTGTTCTTGATTTTATCAATTATTCCAAGCTTTTTATCATCGTCTTCAATAAATTTGAATAGAGTACTTAGAACCAAGGCAGCTGATGCAAATACCCTAGGATTATGATACATAATATCTACTAGAACGCTGACCATAGCTGCAATATTATCACTACTTTTCAAAGCTTTAGTTTTCATGACGCGTCTATTTATAGAACTTAGATAGCGCTCAATTTGACCCGAGTTTTTGTATTTTCGGGAAAATAAAGACAACTTCAGTAAGGCTTTTTGTATAGTCGTCCCTGAGACATTTTTACCAAATATCATCAAAGCCTCTCTTTTGTCAGGCTTTATAGAATCAATAACAATATCTTCACTCAGAAAGGTTTTCTCTGAGTTCAATTGAAGCCCCAGCTCTTGCAGCACAATAGTTAAATGCCTAATTATAGATTCTGCGTTTTCTTTCGAATTTGTAAAAACTCGGAAATCATCCCGAAATCTGAGGATTTTATAATCATGTATTCCAGAATCTCTTAATCTATCTCCAAGAGATAGGTCAACGTACCCCATAATAATTTCAGCGATAAAATCCATAAGAACTGAGCCTTGAGGAATGCCGTTTGTTTGGCCGTTTCTCATATCTTGGATGCTATTGTCTATTTCATTACCTAAACTATCATTCCTATTTCTTTGTAATTTAGCCACTTCTTTTGTATGAATAGCCCATGGTATGGAGTGTGTATAAATGGAAGGGTAAAAGTTAGCAATATCAGTAAAGAAAACATATTTAAAATCAATAGCTAATGAAATTGACTCCTGTTCGACATCTACCCACCAGCCATGTACACTTTCAGCTGTGTCAGATATGTTTTCTTCTTCAGATTCTCTTGGAATACTCGCGCAAACAATATTTGGGTTGGAAGAGAACTGCTCGAAACGGTCTAAAAGAACCTGCCAATTATTTTCTTCTGTAAGCTGGTTTACTAGATGTACGTACAAAACTGGATGTATTAACTCAAATGGACGCCACGCATAATGTCCATCCTTATTTGTTTGAAGGGTATAGCTCGTCCGTGAGAACTTTCTGGCTCTTGGTAAACCTATATCAATAGCCCCTCTTGGTTTCTCCCTTAAAGCCTCATCTACATTCAGCAACAAATCTGTAAAATTGAAATATGATGGTAAATTGAAATTGCTATAACTTGAATGCTTTAAAAAAAAGTCTTTTGCCTCGGCCGCATTCATTTGTGTAACCAATTTCATGTCGTCAATCTCCACTTCCTTGTTTGCCCGATACAAGCAAAATTTCAGTAAGGACTCATCATATCAATTAGTTAACTAACAAAGCATTGTGTTTTTCAGTTTTATGCGAGTAAAAACATCGAAACATCACAAGTTTAAGTTTCATTCTGATAAAACTGAAGATTTGATGGTGCAGTTGAATACTGGCTCAAGATTTAATTTACTTATTTGCTCGAAGCTTCATCCCTAACCATCTCCCAAACCCCGATCAGGATTGGGAGAGTGGTACCGATAATACCGCCATACTCAATCCCTTTCGCTGTCACATTGGCAGTGAGTAAATCAGGATGACCAACGGCTAAAGCCACGCCAGCACTGATAAGTGCCAAACCCTTTTTGGTTGAAGGCTGGTCGAGGTCGATACCCATTTTCTCTTTGATAAACTTCTTCATAACACTTTCCATCGTTTAAGGTACTTGATTGCAAATGCGGCAAACACTGCTGCTAACACTGTAATTGCTACCCGTTTCCAGTCTTCTGAATTCATGCCATCCTTACCCCTTCTTGAGCCTGTTCAAGTGAGTAATAGCGCCCGACTTCCATTACTGACATAGCGTGCAGCATTTTGGCTAAAGTGGCATCGCTGCTTAGGTTGATAGGCTCATTAGCATTGATACCAAGTTGGCTAGCCACAAAACTGGCGTAGTTATCCGAGTCGTTCTCATGGCTAGGAGCGAACTTATAAATAATCTCTTCGATTGTCTCCAGTCCATATCGGCCTTGGTAGCTATCGCGCAAAAGGATTGCCCCAGCCCGAAAACCATATTCAGGTGCTCGGAAGGTTTCAAAGCGACTATCGACTGACGGCGACACTTTCCCTACCCAATTGTTACTAGCATTGCTTTCTATGTTCAATGGGTTGTTAGCCCTAACCCCCCTTGGCGCACCACTAATCGAAAAACCACCTGCTTTCATCGCTACCCCCAACACCAATAAAATGACTGCAGCTACAAGAATCGGCATCATTACATTTGCGCCGTAAAATCTATCGAAAGTGCAGAGGCAGTAACTTCGCCATACAACATCACTATTCCCTTCGCGCTATTAATCGAAAATGACGCACCATTGCTCGGTTGTATCTTGCTCTCTTCGTTAAGCATGGGATGCTCATTGTCAGGCATATCCAGTGACTTCATTTGATAATTCGAAAAACCGCTAAGCTTTAAACGAGAACCACCGTCACCAAAATTCAGCCTTGGTAGTGCTTTTACGCCTCCGAACATATCGCTAGTCCAATACACGTTGTCGCCCATCGCATCGGCTGGATTGCCAGTCACATACATATCTGCATCGACATAAAAGTTCAGCACTGGATCGTCACCAAATATCACTGCCGAGGGATACAGGTTCGATAACCTCGCTAATGAAATAGTTTTCGCACCTGAGATAGAGCCGTCTGCAATGGCAATATGTTCAATGCCTTGTGAGATTAAAATTTGTTCAGGAACTTGCATCACTCCTGAGCTATCTTTAATCACAAAGGGCAAGGTAATTGCACCACTAATCATCGAGTTAACGTGCTGCGCAATGTGTTCTATTTTGTTCCGGTTGCTACCCGTTGGTAGAGTAAGGTCACCCATGATCCTAAACCTCTATAATGTGTACCAAGTCTGCTGCATCGCCCGTGATTACTAGCTCTGCGCGTGTCGAAAGTTCTAACCGCTCTCCCGCCTCTAGAGGAAGGTCACCAGCAACCCAAATGCTTTTTGAGTTGCTAACACCCGCTTTTATCACCACTTTTTGCCTTGTTAAATTCTCTGCAACGGTCAGTGGCAAATTGCCTTGCTGAGCAGAAATACTGTTGCTAACTTTTTGTGCAATTTCTTGGTCTGCTGCAATTTCTACAGCGGGTAACTGACTCACTTCTACAGACTGATTTTCCGCAATCTGCACCGCTGGCAGCTCACTAACTTTGATGGATTGGTTAGCGGCAATCTCAACACTTGGCAAGCTACTTACCGCTAGACTTTGTCCGTCTTCTATTTCGACTTTCGGCAAGCTATCAATTGAAACGGACTGACCGTCTGCAATTTCCAGTGCAGGCATAGCGCTCACGACAACACTTTGCCCGTCGATATTCGCTGGCGGGACAAAATCGCCATAACCAAATTCGAGTGCGATCTCTTGGTCGATATCCGAGTAAACCAGCACCCGACCAACGCTTTGAGTGCTTTTGACTACCGAGTGCTTTTTCACTGACACCCGATCACCAAGCGAGGTTTCAAACTCCACCGCTTGTGAGGCCGATTCAAGATACAGCCAGTTACCCGCGATATTGACGGGAATAGGATTGTTAGCTTTTAAACTTAACTTCATCGTTTCACCGCCATGATTGCTACGCCGCCTAATACAACCGAGATAATCACCATCATGATGATCTGCTGCTGCTTGTTCTCACTCGCTCCGCCGTCTTGATTAAACTTGGCTAAGTCCATCAGTGCATCAAGGTTCTTGGTATTCTGCTCGGCTTGGTTGCCCGCAAGCCCTGCCATCACCTGCAAATTTTCGCTATTGCTGGAAGAGATGTCTTCTAATGCGTTTTCAGCAAAGTCCATCGAGTTCACATTGACCTGATTGGCATGTTCAAGCGCTTGCTCAAACATCTCGCCGCTTTGCCCAACTAACTCACCACCTAGCTCAAAGGCATGTTTTACTGCTCCGTGATCGGTGGCCGTGACATTCACCGTGGAGTTGTTAACGCCACTTATCGCCGTACCAAGGTTGTCTCCAGATATGGCCGTTTGGCCACTGACGTTGGTCGATTGTGTTTTATTACTTGAGCTTGATTTACCACCCATGATTTACACTCTCATTTCTAACCGTGTAGTTTTCTGCAAGGTTTGCTCGCTGGTATCCAGTGGCCTGACTAAACGAGCTAACCCATCAAAATAGGTTTCTGCTGAAATGTTTGAGAGCCCGCTTCGCCTCACGTACTGAGTCAATTCTCGAATGCCACTCACTACCCCATGACCAACCACACCCCATAAGTAATAGGAGTCGTCCAATACTTCTCCTGCAATAGTCAAACAGTGGTTATCACCTTGCAGTTGATACACACTCACCCGCCCCGCTTTGATTTCACTTTGCATTAATTCAAAATCTGCAGGGCAAGCTCGAAAGGCCACTTTTAACCGCTCGACTGCTTTCGGGCATTGGCTAACGCACTCGATCATTTCTTTAGCATCCAATAACCAATGGCAAGCACCACAATGCCAAGTAACCAAGGGCTAATACCTTGACTGCCCATGTTTATGGCACCAATAGTCTGACCACTGTAGTTACCACTGCTCGCCGTCGATGGCCCTGCATCACCACCCGAAATAGGCATAGAGCCACTATTGGTTAACCCGCCTCCGACTGCTGGTATCATGCTCGCCCCTTAATCAGCATGTAGCCGACAATTAACAGCACTCCGATAGCGATTAACTTGTTGGAGCCGTCCGAAACTTGAAAGCCAAGAAAGCCGCCACCGAGAAACACTGCAGGAAGTAAAAAAGGCATCTTTATTACCTCCGTTTCATCACTAGCAGCACAACCACCAAGCCAAACACCATTGCTGCACCCATGAGCACAATTGGATTGCTAAACAGTCCTTGAGATGGCACCGCTAGCGGCTGACCGTCTGCCGTTTGCCCTTCGACTTGGCTTTTGCGGGCTTCATCTGGATCACTGGCTTGTTGCTTTGATAAATCATTTTCAACACTGCCCGTAATCCAAGAGCTGCCCGCACTGGTTACGGAATCCAGTAGCTCACCACCTGCCTCACTTAATGAATCTAACCAACTCATCTTGCCCCCTTACGCAGAGGGCTTAGGCACAGCGACTTGCTCAATGGCCTCGATAATTAATGGCACACTGCCCGACGCGCTTTTCTCTAGCTCAAATTGAAGTGCTCGCACTGCTTGAGTCTTGAGCTTACTTTCAGAGCCAAACCCAGTTCGAACAAAGTCGAGAGAGAACCAACCATCGTTTTGCTCAAGCCCTGCATAGGACAAGTCAAACGCGTTGTCTTCTTTGCTGACGTTCATCTCTTCTCGATCATCACGCAACACTCGCGCTCGGATAATGGACGAGTCTTTGAAGTGAATACGTTTGATGCTTAAGTAAGGTGAACGCTCCGACCAATCGAAAGGAGTTCGACCAGCAGCACTAGCAAACCAAGTCAGTGAATAGAGCCTTGGCATAAACACACGCTGAGTTTGCGCTTCCGTAATATGCGCCCTAGCTCGGATACTTGGTGCAGCTGCACTTTTCGATACAAGCTGGATATACACAAACCAGATTTCACCTGGCAATGTCACCAACTCACCTTGGCGCACGCCTAACTTAGTGCGCATGGTCATGTCAGAGAATGGAATGACATAGCGACCTGCCGACACGTAGTTCGAGCGGTGCTCTTGTAAATCCACCATGTCTTGACCAGACAGTGAAATGATTTCTTTCCCGTTGTATGTAATACGCACCCGTTCAATGTCCGCTGGATCAGAAATATCAGTGACTAGCTCAAGGTTTTGATACGTCGGGCCCGACACCAGACGCAAAGTGGCCTGATTGCCCCATGCAACACCTTCGACCGGATCAAGCTCTTTCGGGCGTGGATTAAATAGCGTATTTAAAGCTTCCATATCGCCCCCTTAAAACCAGCCAGAGTCGCCGCTGATCACTTCTTTTAGTGATTGCAATGTCGAGATGTTGTTAATCACCGCTATAACAAGCAGCGTTGCTAACACCGTCATCAACATCGTTTTGTTGCTTTTACTCATGATTCGCCTTTATTAACGTGAACAAATTCATCATGAGTTATGAAAGGCTAAGTTTTGGAGATTGGGAAGGAGGGAGAACCTATAGGTTCCAAGCGAAGGCTATAAGTTGAAAACCTAAGTTATTAGTGCTTCTCACCTCGCAATGAGTCAGATATCATCTGCTCGATTTTTCTGAGGTTAGAATTATGAAAATAAAACAAATTGTTGAATCAATACTGTTAGTTGCAACTATAGGCGGTGGTTTTCTAGGGGTTGAATCTACTTTAAGACGCTTTGCTCTATCGGAACATGCTTCTTTAAATATGTACATCTTCTTGATACTAGGTGTTGCGTTATATGGCTACATTCTACTTGCTGGATTAAGGTTTGCTCTTAACAAAACGAATATTGCTCCGTTAAAAAGAGCGTTCCTAATTCAAATTCCATGGATCTCATCACCTTACATTGTATACAGACTAGCAGCTGGCTTTAACTTTTGTGCAATTGCACATACTGACAGAGCAGGAAATTTACTGTCCATATTTAGCTCTGGAACAATCTTTATGTCCTCTGGTTTAGGAGATGCTTTCCAATATGGGTTGCTGAACCACGCTCCGTGGGGTATCGGTGTTAACTATGGCGCCATAATTCTATTTATCTTAGCGTCGAGACTTTCACGTAAGCATCAACCAAACACTTTAGCCACATCGAACTAAAGAAGTATTGGCACTTGTTGTTTTTACAATATTAATAGGCAGATATGACCACTTTAGACAATTTCAGACAGTATTTTAATCACTTAGAGATCCCTACAGAACTATCGTCATTGATTAGGTTTCAACAAGAAGTTTCTAGGCAGAAATACTACAGTGAAGGCTTTGAGCTTATTGTTGGTGATAATGAAAAATCCCTGTTAAAAGAAATTTCACAAGATAAAGACTTTTTAGACTCTATCTGGGAATTTGCCAAAGCCGATGCTTCAGGCTCTACCTATGCTTTCTGGCTTGCTAGTTCGAATATGAATTTAGGTAATGCTCCCATCATAGTTTTTGGTAGCGAAGGCGGCGCTCATATAGTCGCTAAAAATATTAAAGAGCTCTTGCAAATACTGACATATGATTGTTCCCCTATGGTTGATTGGGATGATTTTTATTACTATCGATGCCCCAATGACTTCGAACCTAGTGAGAAGAGTAAAGAATACTGCCAATGGCTGAAGTCCGTGTGGAACGTTGATCCGACTAACAACGCCGATACAATAGTTTCTTTAGCTCAAAAGGAGTTTAAGGAATCTTTTGATAAATGGATGAGTGGTTTCTATGCCTGAAAATCTGTCTACATGTGATGAATGCGGAAGTGCATTTGTCACATCAAAATCTCAAATGAGGCACCTTTGTCCCGAATGTTCTCACTATCTTTACGGCTACAAAAACTGCTCTCATATGATGAACAATGGCGAATGCTTAATTTGCCAATGGGATGGTTCAACAAGTCCATATATCGAAAATTTGAAAGTATCCGTGGAAAGACTTCAACAACGTAAGCCTGAATGACAGTTCAAACTCTTACTTTCAACATTCCCAATCCCATCCCTAACAAGCAGATATTCCGCAATAGGCTTACCGATTTTCTGCTTGTTCACTTTGGCCGAAGTTAGGGCAGCAATATCGTTAATATTGAGCCCTTTCTTATCAGCTAACCACTTGGCATCTGACATCGAGTTAACCGCTCCAATCCACCAAGTCGAAGATTGCTCGGTAACGGTTTTGGGTACTTCTTGCCCACGCTGGAAAATAGAGTGAATCACGAGCCCATATTGACGGCCACCACGCAGTAACTCACCCGCTTTACCTTTCAGCTTTCCGGTTGTTTCGACGCAGCTTGCTAACTCTTCAATCACCACATACAACTTAGATGATCGGCCATTGCCCATTGACCACACCACCGCACTGAAAAACTCTAACTCATGATTAGTTGCACCATCTTGCGGAATATAGGCAAGCTTAAATGACTTGCCTCTTTTTCTCGCAGCAAGTAAAGCCTTAACGAAAGCCGCTTTTGAGCTCGTACCATGGCACATCTGGCCTTGAAACTTAGCACCAGCATAGTTTCGATAAGGATCGAAAAATACCGCTTGAGAGGTTTTTGGCACCAGACCCAAATACTTCACTGCAGAGGTTTTGCCGCCACCAGTTCCCGCCACATAGATAACATGTTCTGCATCATGTGACGGGTTGGAGTTAACTGGATTAGGCAGCTTGAGCGACTGGGACTTGCTTTTCATCCTTCTCCCTCTCGATTTTCTGCTGCTTTAACTCTTGTAGCTGACTCCTAGCACCGTGAACTAAACAAAGAACTGCAATAAGTAACGTAGCCTCTTCGATGTAATCACCAAACCACCCGAGAAATTGACCACCATGCTTCGATAGCACTGGTACCGCTGCTCTGGTTACTTCAGCTTTGCCTTTGCAATCGAAAGCAAAATCGACTCCTGCTATTAATGAGGTCGCTTGCTCTACGACGGTAAACATCACACCTAAGATCCCCTCGAAAGCTTCAGGGCTAATACCTTCTTCTTGCCCTTCGGTTTGTTCCGCTTCGTTTTCGGCTTTCTCTTCGGCTTCTAACCCAGATATAACACCGGAGAAGTCACCCCAATCATCAACCTCAGACTCAACAACTTCCGGTTCACTAAGCAGATCCATCGCTCACCTCCTGATCTGACTTTTTAGGGAAAAGCGTATAGCTAACCCAAAGCCCAGCAGCTAGCACACCCAATACGATAAGCACTCGCTTTGGAGTGATGAGTGATGCCTTTTCTGCTGGCTTGGATTCGGTTACTTGTTCGGTTTTGTTTTCGGTTAGGTTACCGCTTGAAACCTTGTCGTTACTGGGCTCTGTGGATTGGCTCGAATCGCCCTTTTCAACCGAGTCGCTAACAGCTGGCTCGGTTAACTTAAGTTCGGCTTCATCGGTTGCCATGTTCTTTTCGATGTAGTCGTTAACGCTTCGACTCATGGAGCTATTACCGCATTTAGGACAGCGGTAATATTTTAAACCGATATTGCGGCTATTTTTTGGCGGCTCACCTGCTGCAATCAGCTTACCCTCACCGATATGATGAACCGTTGCAACCGAGTGGCAAACCGGACACTGAACCGCACCTCTAACCGGATTATCGTACCTACTCATCGACTACCTCCCCATCTTGAACGAGTGAAAGTTCGTCTAGGTTAGTCTGCACACATTCTCGGTATTTACGCCGAGTCACTGCATTGAGGTGAACTAGGTGCTCGAGTTGTTCAAAGAAGTTTGCCGGTAGGTCTAGCGCTTCAAGTGACAAGTTGCCACTAATCAGCATTTTGGTTGCCTGACCCAAAAGGTTTTTGGTTCCCATCGATTTAAAGCGAGCAATTTCTCGCTCAACATTGTCGGTCAGTTGGTCGGCCGCTTCCAAGGCAAGCAAGTCGCGTTGGCATTCTTCGATTGATAGTTTTTTCATGGTATCCCCTGTCTCACGACGTTAGATGTTTGGTTAAGTTAGGTAATCAGTCGCCCGTTTCTAATCGATAACGTGCAATATCGGTCTATTGGGACTTTTCGCCCCTGCATGAGAGGTTGAATTAAACATTTCACCCCGTCACTGCTCCAACCGGTAGCTTGGGTCAGCAAATTTTTTAGGCTTTCTACCTTTGAGTTACAGTTATTTTCAGTGCTCCAAGGTAATGCGCTCCGCGCATTTTGAAGACGCTGCACGTCTTTTTTCTTCACGATGCTATAGCACTCGCTAGCGGTTTTAATCAGTTGCCCCAACCAAGAAAAACCGATCACCTTTTTATGGATTTCACCGTACTGATTTTGCTTCTCTTCGTATTCGACTTTGGCACGATGGGCGAGCTTACAAAATAGTGACCACTTGGAAGAATCCGCCGCTTGGCGCAGTTCTTCTAATTCGGGATCGCTATTAGTTTGTTCTGGCGTAGTTCGACGTAGATTTCGCCATAACGAAACAGGTTCACCACCAAATTGCTGAAATTGGCGGATCTTATGGATGGATGCCCATGCCCTCGCACGAAAAGCCGTATCTTGAGACTCACCTTCAGGCATGTGATTGCCATTGATGTTCTTAGAAACGTACTTCGCCATATAAGCAGTTGCCCCACCTTTCTTTGGATCGGCTTCTTTTACGTCAAAACGAGGTGATGTATCGCTGCCAAGTTCGTCTCTATCTTCAGAGATTGCGCAGCCTTCTAGTATCGATATGACTTCATCTTTATCCTTATGAGCACAAAACAGAAAATAGTGAGCATGGCTGGTTGCATCTTTATGAGGTTCGGCGACACGAAAGCCGAAATACTCAATATCTGTTTTTGCAATCAGTGCTCGAGCTAGCGCCCATTTGTGCATCAAAGCATTGTGGCCGTCTTTGACCGATGAACCATTCCATTTACTCGATATACGGTGGTATTTGCTTGGCAAAGTCCAAGTGATGAATAGAGCCGTAAAACCTAAGTCTTGCGCCCACTCTTCAAAGCCACGACAACGTACCATCATCTCAATACGGCGATTTTCTGGGTTAGCTGTCGTACGTTTCACCACTTCAGCCAGATCGTACACTTCGCCCGAGTCGTTATTGAGTATCGCCATTGCTTCAATAAACTTGCTCGCTTCATGCTGGTTTCGCTTCCAGTTTGAGAACGACATTGCACTGATGATCGGCGATTGGTGCTGATATTCGCCAACTCGCTCTAGTGCGATTTGTGAGTACTCAATATACTGGGCTCGAAGCTGCAAAAGCCGCCCTTCTATCCACTCTTCAGACTGCATTTTCAACGCGGCAATCTCTAAATCACGCTCAAGCTCATCTGGTTTCTTTTCGCGCTTTTTAAAGTTGATATGCGGCGGGTTTACGTGAATTAAGCGAAGTTGTTCACTTTGTTGATGGTAGATATGCTCGAGTGCTTCAAGGTAACTACTGAACTTCTCAGCTAGGCTTTCATCACTCAATAACATCGAGCACTTATCAGCGTACACTTTGGAGAGCTTTTCTACTGCATCATCGCGCATCAATATGTCATGGCTGATTGGCTCTGCTTTGGCCTTGTACCTAGAATCGACAAAGGAATATTTGTCTTCAATAAAGGCTGCACGCTTTAAACCAAATTTAACCGCTTCCTCAGCGGCTTTTATCAAGTTCTGTTTAGTTGGGTTCGCTCGCTTCATACGTGCCGACACTTTGCGTTTTATATCTGCACGTACCATCGGTGGCAACTTAGGAAAGAATCGACGAGTAAACGCCGAACCTTTCAATACTTCTCCAGCTTCAAGAACTTGCTCAGCCATGGTTAACCCCAGCAATCAGACTCGTTACATGAATAATTCAACGGCTTTGCTTTACGCTTCGAACGTTTATCCAAGCCATGTTTTTCACGTAGCTTTTGAATCAGAAAAATTGAGCGTCTTAGTTTTCTTGGATCTGGGTTAACCATTCCCTGCATATCAGGGCAAAGTTTATGTATTGGACTAGATACCTGCATACTTCCTCCAATTACTGAACGGATTGCCAATCTTGTTTGGCTTGTTGGTGACGTTTGTCGATATACGCCGCGAGATCTTCGATTTTGATTAAGGTAGGACTACGCTCTGAATCGCGCAGCTTGAATGTAGGCACCGGAAAGTCGCAAGCCTTAGCTTTCTGCTCTGCCGTTTTTGGTGTGATACCGAAAAACTCTTGGCAGACTAGTTTCAATTCTACGGTTGGACTCTCAAAACGTGCTAACAAAGCAAAATTTGTATTCATATATCACCTATGCAACTATGAAGAGTTGATTAAGAGCAACTATAATCAACTCAAAAGTGTCTCAACTACCATATGAGACATTATTGGCATACCAAACTAGTTTTGCAAAACCTTTGAGCACACCGGAGCCGCTAATGAGCACTATTGACGATCAGATCGCTGAACTAAAGAAACTCACCAACACTGCAAAAAATACTGATTTATCAAAGTGTTTGGGCGTATCACCTTCCACAATTCAAACGTGGAGAATGAGAAATAAAATCCCTCAAGATATGTTCATAAAAGCGAACGAGATCGCAAAAAATGGCTCACTATCTCCGAAGGGCTATCTCGAGTTGAAATACTTTGATATTGAAGTCAATGCAGGAATGGGAGCACTGGTTGAGAAAGAAGAAGAGTCCTCTTCAATCGTATTTAAAGAGAAATTCATACGACAAGAGCTTGGATATAACCCTAATAATGTTTTTCTAATGCCAATTCGTGGTGACAGCATGATCCCTACTTTGAAAAATCAAAGTATCGTGATGGTGAACCGTGTTGATGGTTTTTCTACTGATGGTGTTTATGTCTTTCGATATGACAGCCGCCTGATGGTGAAACGTATTCAATTCCTGCCAAAAAGTATCAAGGTCGTCAGTGATAACCCAGCTTACGAACCTTGGGAGCTAACGAAAGAAGATATAAAAAGTGCAGATTTCGAGATCATCGGTGAAGTAGTTTGGTCTGGACAAAGGATGTAGTAATCCTGTTTCGATATCAAAACTTTTTTCTGGCACTCCTGTAATCTACAAATTCATCATTATGACAAAGGAATATACTGTGGAAGAGCTTATAAACTACTTTGAAGCATATAACTCTGAGGTGCTAGCTCCTTATAGAGAGCTTATATCGACAAAAGAAGAAGATGGAAGCATATACCCACCATATATTCCGCATGTAGGTAAAGACTATAGCAAATATGGAATACTGATGTATGGAATGGCTCAGAACATATCTAAACCATGGGACGCCCTAGTCAAAAAGAGTAGACGTGAAAAAGTAATGCAGATGAAGGATGCTAAAAAGTATACCGACATTGCAATAGCTCCATACGAAGTAATGCTAGCTTTAGCTGGCTTATATATTTACGCCAAGTTTGGTGATGTATTCTACAAATTTCAAGAGATTCACGAATCGATTGCTGTATCGAATTACTACAAGTTTTCTCTAAATAATGGCTCAGACATTAATCCAAATAGAGAGATTTCTCAGCACATGTGCGCTGAACTTTATTGGAGTGAGAACGATAAACTTGCATCTAAAGAGCTACAAGAACTTAAACCCAATACACTGATATTTTTTGGTGGGAGACATGAGTCAGCCATAAAGAAAAGTGCAGAGAAGTGTATCAAAATAAACGATCCGTCGTGGGTACTTCAAGGCGGTGGCGGCCACCTAAAAAACACTGGTAGCTGGTATCGAGATTGTGATGATGGAACTGCTATTGCCTTAGTTGAGTCTTATTTAACGCAAATTGGTGGTAGGTATTTATCAAAAACTGAAGCGTTAAAAATATATCTATTGAAATACTTTAGTGATTGGAAATAACGGTACTATATCCATCCATTTATACTATTGGGGATCTACTTCTATTCCAGTTCCCCTTTAGTTCCCCTCAACACCTCTAACCCCTTTCGTATCAAGCAACTAAAACCTATCGATCATGAACATTGCTCTCTTGGTGATTTAGAAAACAAGTAATGCCAATTAAATCAAAAATGGCTGCACGGTCTTTATCAAGTCCGTATCTAGCTGTAACTTAGATACAACTGCATTTGCTCCAATGGCTTGAGCCACATTCAGCGTTAACTCAGTATCGAGCTTTCCATTACCTGCCGACAAAGCAACAATAGGAACATGTTGGTTACTTCTTATGTACCTGATCAGCTCATAGCCATCCATTTCAGGCATCACAATATCTGTAATAACTAGATCAAAGCTATTTTGAGCCAGTGTTTGTTTGGCCTCTACACCGTTAGTGCAAGTTGTTAATTTTAAAGCAAATTCAAAATGACTCGTTATCAAGCTCTTTACTAGCTCAAGACATGAAGCTGAATCATCTACAATCAAAATTTCTTTAGTCATATTCCCACCACAATCAATATGCAACAGCGCGCACACAGTACGCTCGGAATGTAAAGCAATTCAATACAATTCGTCAATAAATGAAGGTGAAAGTGTTGGAATGAGAAGGTAAGCAAATATTGAGTGGTTTCTATGAAAAATATTTCGAGGTTCAGCGGCTAAGAATTACAAGTTATCAATGCCTGTAGAGGCAATGCTAGAGTCTGGATTTGTAGAGACGATTGTACATATAAACTTTCGCAAAGCCTGCTACGCTATAAAAGATAGCCTTATTGAGAACTGGGCCATCACCAAATATACGATGATCTTACCGATAAAATGGCTTCGCTCATGAACTATATTTAATCACAAAGGGCAAGGTAATTGCGCCGCTAATCATCGAGTTAACGTGCTGCGCAATCTATTCTATTTTGTTCCGGTTGCTACCCGTTGGTAGAGTAAGGTTACCTATGATCCTAAACCTCTATAATGTGTACCGATTCTGCCACATCGCCCGTCATTACTAGCTTTTTGCGTATCGAAACTTTTAATAACTCTCCCGAATATCGAGGAAGACCACCAGTAACCCAAATGCTTTTTGAGTTGCTAACACCCGCTTTTATCCCCACTTTTTCCCTTGCTAGATTCTCTGTAACAGTCAGTGATAGATCGGAAGTAGACTACAAAGCTACTGGAGAAAACGATAGGCGATATAGAAAGCGATGAGCTGGAAGTTCTCGGTGAATTATTGGGGCAAGGAAATTGACGAAAAAAGTATCCTTCAAAGAGCAAACACACTAAACAGAAACTATACTAATTCACATAGTTTCAGCTTCAAGGATGACGCGTACTATGCCTCTATTTGCTTTAAAGCCCATAATATTAGGAACGTTTTTCTTACTGCTGATTGCTTCATATAGCCTAACGTCCAACGCGGCCGAAAGACTAACTTGGTGCGCGTACTATGATGGAAAGCCATGGATTTATCCGATCAATGCGAAATATGATGGCGTTCTTATTGAACAGCTGACTATTTTTGAGAAAAACAACAATATCAAAACAACTGTCATAGAGGACTTGCCCTGGAAGCGCTGTCAGAGGGAAGTTGAAATCGGCAATATTGATATGGTTTTAGGGGCATACAAAACCAAAGAGCGAGAAAAATTATTTTCCTTTTCTAGTGAGCCTGTATTTACCAACATTTCTAAAATCTACGCATATTCAGCTGTAGACAATAAAAAAGCAATAGATATAAAAAACTTAGATCAACTAAAGGAGCTCTCCGTTGCTAGAGTTCGATCTGACAGTCATGGTAAAGTTGTCGATGACTTCATCGCTTCACTTCCAAAAAATAAGGTTAAAGACCTAAACAACCATAAGCAAGTGATTAAAAGAGTTATTTCAGGGCAAAGTGACTACTTTTTCTATACTGAATCACAGCTAAAGTTAATCCTCCAAAAAGAAAATATAAACATCAGCTTACTGAAAAAGGTATTCGAAGTGGAAGACAGAGCTCACGCATATTTATTGTTTAGCAAACGTTCTGACAAATACCAAAAGTATAATGATAAGTATATGAATGCAGTAAAAGAATACTACTCTCAGTATAACTTAGAAGAACAATTAAAATACCATACAGCTCGGAGCAACTAAATCTTACTTAGTGTGCAGATAAAGTAGCCAGAAAAAATTTTATTTATTAAGGAGTGAAGTATTTAGGACCTATGTCCCTACTTTAGATTGTACTCCTGATAGTACTTATCAATGGTACCCTCTTGCCAAAGTTCATCCAAAGCTCTCTGGAGCGTTTCAATCAGAGCAGGATCAGTATCTTTATTAAAGCCAAAATACCCACCAGTTTTTGGTGGACTCATATAGTAAATGACTTCATATTCCGAAGGCTTCATTTTTAATTTTTTCATTACATACAAAGCATTGGCATAGTTGTAAGTAATGGCTGATACTCGACCACTTTCAAGCATACCAAACAGCTGATCGACGGTATTAACTCGATGTAGTGCCTTTGGGCTTCCTCCAATTTGCAAGAATATCTGCCCAGTTGCCCCTTTGTTTAGGGAACCAATTTTGTTGACGCTACCAATTCCGCCTTTGCTGAACTCTTTATTAACTTGTTCAATAGAGTCAAATTTATAGTTTTTCGCCTTTTTAGCAAAAATAGCCGTTCGTTTATTGGTTTCTAGTGGCCCGACCCACAATATACCCAGCTTTTCCCTCTCTTCTGTTCTCGCCATAGAGAAAAGGGCTGTATTAGGATCAGTTTTTAAATAGTGGTAACCACGAGCCCACGGAATGACTTTTATATCATCTTTGGTTTTATCAATTCCTACCTTCTTCCATAGCTCTAATAGCACGTCAACATAATACCCTTTTAACTCACCGTTCTCGGTATAGTTCCATGGAGGGTACTCTTCTGTGTACCATGAAATATCGTTTACAGATGCAGTGTAAGCAGTTGAACTGTAAGAGAGTATAAGAAGAAATATTAGCTTTTTCATGTAGGTATAACACACAGATTAAAGTAATACCTCTAATTATAGTCAAGTCTAATTTATAGCAAGCCAATAAATCACCACGATACAATAACAAAACTACTTTCTACTTTTATTGATGGCAACTCTTTCAGTTATAAGAATTTATGGAGTCTATTTTTTGTAAATAAAAAGAGTAAAAAGATACTAACTAGAGTCACTATGAAAATACTTGATGTCGAAAAGACCTCCAAAAAATAGCAATAAACCATCAAAGCTAGCATCACTGCATAAGATAGGTATAGGGCCCACTTTTGCCACATCCAGATACCGACAAACAAAACTAAGCCTACTGCGCCTATTCCTGACAATATGTATAGGGAGGACTGTTCCACTGGCCCATGAACACCTATGAACTGGGTCAACTTGACTAGTAATCGGGTGTAAAAAATCCCCTGAAACAGGGCCAGCACACTTAAGGCGATACCTGCGACTAAAAATACACTCAACCCTATTCCACGATTTTTTTCTTCACTGCTCAACATGCTTTCACAAAATTTTCATTCAAACTGATAAAAAATAGATTGGGGATAACAAAGAAAGTTCCCTTCCTTAAATTACTCAACTAGTTAAATATATGTCTCACTTAAACCAAACACTGTTTTTGTTGCTTAATGCACCTACACATCCATCTCAGTTATTGATTGAGATAGCGTTATTTTTTGCAAAATATTTTATTGTTCTTGTGCCGATAATATTGATTATAGGCTGGCTTCGTGGCGATGAAGGTACCAAAAAGCTTGTCGTTATGGCTGGAATGTCTGCGATAATAGGTCTTATCGTCAATAGCCTGTTTGGCCTAGTTTGGTTTCACCCACGACCATTTGCAATCCACCTAGGAACAAACTTTCTTCCTCACTCTAACGACTCTTCATTTCCGAGTGATCATCTCACGTTTTTCTGGTCTGTTGCTGTTAGCTTCGCGCTATCGCGTCAAACTCGGTTGTTAGGGGGCGCTCTTATTGTACTTGGGCTACCTGTCGCATGGGCGAGAATATATTTAGGAGTTCACTACCCTTTCGACATGATTGGCTCATTTGTAGTTGCGATCGCTGCAGCAACAATTTGCAAGGACAAGCAGCATTATGTTGTCGAACCAGTATTTAAACTACTCAGCCAAATCTACGACAAAGTGATTGCCACATCATGTCCACAAGCAAAAATCAAACGTTGATAGGGCAGAAAGCTCAGCGAGAACCTTGGATGTCTCTCTCACTTAGCTACCTTACTTGATGTATCTATTCGGCATAGTTTTCGATCTTGAGTTACTATTTCAGTTAGTTGAGGAATAGAGCTGTACGTAATACTCATTGACCGAAGATAAGGATTAACTATGCTCGAATGGATTCCTGCCATCATCCTATTTATTGCAGTGGTGGCATTAAGCAATGTGTTTCTAAAAATTTTTGAAATATATAAAGAGCACCAAGCTTCCTCTCGATTTGAAAAAGACTTCAGACATGCAATCACTCAATCTACGCCCGATTGGTCTGATATAAAGCATATTGCCTCAACGAGAGACTTATCTATATCCGATGCCATCCGCGTCATCAAAAACTGTCATCGCGATATCCTAGTTGGCGGCAACAAAGAGCTCTCTGAAGAGCGGGATTTAATAAAGGGCTATATTAAACGTTTCGAAGATGAAGAACCCTTTGAAGGACTACCAACTGAAATTCGCGCACACTTAGAAAGGTTACGAGGCTTGCTAAAAGGCAATGAACATTTGCTTGACCCAATAACCACTCACTTGAAAGAAACCATCGAGATAAGCAATAAAAAGCACAAGCAACAACGCCGATATACTATTGGTGGGTTTGTTGTTGGGTTATGCGGAATCATTGTTGCTCTCGTTCCATATGTTGCTGGAAGCAATCTATAGAATAGCCGCGATTCAAAACGAAGTCGCTGTATCTATTGACCACTTACTCATTCATTCATATGATCTTTCTCTACACTCCTGCATGGCCTGTTACCTAGTGAAGTAGCCTAGAAGCCGCAGACTCTCATATGACTTGATTAATAAATTCTCTATCGTAAAACGAAATTTATCGATAAATGGTATATTATTATATAAGTCCAATAGTTATGGTGATAAGTTTGGACCAACAACAAATACAACAAGTGGAAGAGATATGTGCTAACCGTGGGGTAAGACTTACTCCACAACGTAGGATGGTTTTTCAACTAATTTGCGCTTCCAAGAAAGCATCAACCGCCTATGAACTGCTAGAAGATCTAAAAAAGACTGAGCCACAAGCAAAACCGCCGACAGTCTATCGGGCGTTGGATTTTCTTCTTGAACAAGGCTTCATTCACCGTGTGGAATCTACAAATAGTTTCATTTCATGCTGTATTGGAAACGCACATAAACATTTCTCTCACCTTTTAATTTGTGATGTATGCGGTAATGTCACTGAAGTGCAAGACGATCACTTGGTATCATTACTTTCTAAGAATGCCGAGCAGCATGGAATTCACATAGCGAATCATGTTATTGAATCTCATGGGGTATGCCAGACATGTTGCGCTAAAACAAAGGACTGAAGTAAAGAATATGCGAGCTGAATTTGTAAATCCGTTTTTAGCATCATTGATGAACGTACTAAAAACGATGGCTTCTCTAGAACTTAAGCCGCAAAAGCCTCGAGTTAAAAAAGACGAAATCGCTCGTGGTGATGTTTCTGGGTTAATTGGTATGGTTGGCGATAAAACACGTGGCTCCATGTCTATTACCTTCGATGAAAACCTCGCTCTACAAATTATGCAGAATATGCTGGGAGAGCGTCCCGCAGGCGTGAACGAAGAAGTAACCGATATGGTCGGTGAAATCACCAATATGGTGACGGGTGGCGCTAAGCGAATTTTATCTGAGAGTGGATTTGATTTTGATATGGCGACTCCGATGATTGTTTCTGGTAAAGGACATACCATTCGCCATAAATGTGAAGGCTCAATTATTATTATGCCTTTCTCTTCTGAATGGGGAAACGCATTTATTGAGATCTGCTTTGAATAACAAACAGATAAAAAACAGGCCAGCAAATGCTGGCCTGTTTTAGTTTGAATGCAAATTAAGAGCGGTAAGCTTTAAATGCATTAATCAAACCGTTAGTTGAGCTATCGTGGCTCGCGATGTCTTCACCACCAGCAAGTTCTGGCAAAATTTGGTTAGCAAGTTGTTTGCCTAGCTCCACACCCCATTGGTCAAAGCTGAAGATGTTCCAGATAACACCTTGAACAAAAATCTTGTGCTCGTACATCGCAATTAGATTACCTAACGTGCGTGGCGTAATTTGCTTAACAAGAATAGAGTTTGTTGGGCGGTTTCCTTCAAATACCTTAAATGGTACAAGATCAGCCACTTCTTGCTCTGATTTACCTGCTTTAGCAAATTCGGCTTTTACTGTTTCTTCAGTCTTACCAAATGCTAGTGCTTCAGTTTGAGCAAAGAAGTTTGACATCAGCTTTTGGTGATGATCAGCAAGAGGATTATGGCTAATTGCAGGAGCAATAAAGTCACAAGGGATCAGCTTAGTACCTTGGTGGATTAGCTGGTAGAACGCGTGTTGACCGTTAGTACCTGGCTCACCCCAAATGATTGGGCCAGTTTGGTAAGTCACAGCATTGCCATTACGATCAACATACTTACCGTTTGATTCCATGTTGCCTTGTTGGAAGTAGGCAGCAAAACGGTGTAGGTATTGATCGTAAGGTAGGATCGCTTCAGATTCAGCGCCATGGAAGTTGTTGTACCATAGACCAATCAAAGCCAAGATGACTGGAATGTTATCTTCAAGATCGGTTTCAACAAAATGGTTATCCATCTCATGAGCACCTTCTAGAAGCTCAATGAAGTTGTCATAGCCTACTGCTAGCGCGATAGAAAGGCCGATTGCAGACCATAGAGAGTAGCGGCCGCCAACCCAGTCCCAGAACTCAAACATGTTGTTTGTGTCGATACCAAACTCAGCAACTGATTTAGCGTTAGTTGAAAGCGCTGCAAAGTGCTTCGCAACTTCTGACTCATCTTTTGCTGACTCTAGGAACCAGTCACGAGCAGAGTGAGCGTTAGTCATCGTCTCTTGCGTGGTGAATGTCTTAGAAGCAATTAAGAATAGCGTTGTTTCTGGGTTTACTTTTTTCAGTGTTTCAGCGATGTGAGTGCCATCGACGTTAGAAACGAAGTGTAGGTTTAGGTGGTTTTTATATGGTGCCAATGCTTCAGTCACCATGTAAGGGCCTAGATCAGAACCACCAATGCCGATATTTACAATGTCAGTGATCGCTTTACCAGTGTAACCTTTCCAATCACCTTCGATAACGCGAGTAGTAAAAGATTGGATCTTTTCTAGAACTGCATTCACTGCTGGCATTACATCTTCGCCATCTACCATAACAGGCTTGTTACTGCGGTTACGCAGTGCAGTATGCAGTACAGCACGACCTTCAGTTTGGTTGATTGCTTCACCGTTAAACATTGCACTAATGGCACTTTTCAGCTCAGTTTCGTTCGCTAGCTTGAAAAGATGCGTTAGCGTTTCTTCGTTGATCAGGTTTTTAGAGTAGTCAACTAAGATATCAGAACCAAAGTTCGCTGAGAATTTTTCAAAACGTTGGCTATCTTCAGCAAACAAAGACTTAAGATCCATATCTTGTGCTGATTCAAAATGTGCTGTTAATGCTTTCCACGCTTGTGTTTGCGTTGGGTTGATATTTTTCAACATGGTAACTATCCCGGTATTACAGTAGGCTTGATCGTGCTCGTTTCTAGCCAAAAGGCTTTAAACAGAGGACCCGGCTTTCAGATTGAGAAACAGTATTATGTGCCGCTAAGAAAAAAAACGCAGCTGTTCTTTGTAATTTATTTTCACCGACCAATTATGTATGACGAATTTGGCAGCGTAATTGAGATAAATCACGTAAGTGATGGTATTTTACACTGACAGCTGGGTGAAATAACATCACAATTGTGCTGTAAATCCTAGTTTGCCATTATTGAACAACGAGAAAACTTATGTGGATTCAGAAAAAGTTTCAATTACCCGCCTTTCGGCGCGGCTTTCACCTAGTCACAGATGAAATTGAGCAACAAATTCCAGAGCTAAAAGACGTTTCTGTGGGAATTTTACACCTATTTGTCCAGCACACTTCTGCTAGCTTAACCATAAATGAAAATGCCGATCCTACTGTCCGATCGGATATGGAAGCACATTTCAACAAGTCTGTACCAGAGAATGCTCCGTACTACCAACATACCTATGAGGGAGCTGACGATATGCCAGCGCATATCAAATGTTCAACGCTAGGTTGTAGTCTGTCGGTACCGATTAGTAATGGCGAGCTAGCTTTAGGAATATGGCAAGGTATTTACTTAGCAGAGCACCGCAACCATGCAGGGCAACGCCAGATAGTGGCAACTATTCAAGGAGAATAGTTGCCCACTGAGATAGTAAAACATTATCCGCTATCTAGGATGTGTAATTCATTTCAACTCTAGAGGTGAGCTTGGTAACAAGCTCATAAGCGATGGTACCAATATGCTCTGCCACTTCTTCTGCTGGCAGCGCTGCTCCCCAAAGTATCGCTTCATCACCAACTTTGTCATTCGAATCAGGGCCAAGGTCGACAGTAAGCATGTCCATTGATACGCGCCCAGCAATTGGGGCTTTGCGACCATTAACTAATACTGGTGTACCGTTAGGTGCTGTTCGTGGATAACCATCACCATACCCAATCGCCATTACCCCAACTTTGGTATCACGTTCGCTGGTCCAAACTGCGCCATAACCGACACTTTCTCCTGCCTTTACTGTTCTGACAGCGATAAGGTGTGACGTCAAGGTCATCACTGGCTTATAGCCAAGATCAACGGCTGTCTTATCACTAAAAGGAGAAACGCCATACATAATGATACCTGGGCGAACCCAGTCAAAGTGACTTTCTTGCCAAGCCAATAACCCAGCAGAAGCTGCAAGCGATTTTTCTCCGTTACTCTCGTTTGTGAGAGCAGAGAACAAAGCAATTTGCTCTTGCGTTACAGATTTGTCCAGCTCATCTGCGCAGCCAAAATGGCTCATAAGTCGTAGAGGCTTTGCGACATTATCACACTCATTTAAACGCTGAACGAATTCATTGTAGTGCTCTGGACGTACACCAAGACGGTGCATACCACTGTCCACTTTTAGCCAAACCAGCACTGGCGTTTCAAGTTGAGCTTCTTCTAAGGCTTCCAATTGCTCGACACAATGAACCACGGTTTGAATGTTGTTGGTTACCAGTACGGGCAAATCGGTAGGAGAGTAAAATCCTTCAAGCAATAAGATAGGTTGCACGACACCGCTTGCTCGTAATTGCAGCGCTTCTTCTATGCGAGCAACACCAAATGCATCTGCACTGCGGGCATGAGTGGCGATATGTCGCAGACCGTGCCCATAAGCATTGGCTTTAACCACTGCCATTACTTTGCTGTTTGGAGCCTGCTGCTTTATCTTCTCTAAGTTGAATTCTAGAGCCTTCAAATCAATGGTGGCGGTAGCAGCTTTCATATAATTCATTGCATTACTCATCGTCAAACGCAGGGCCGGCATAATTGTCGAATCGAGAGAAGTGTCCTTGGAATGTCAAACGCACAGAGCCAATAGGACCGTTACGCTGCTTACCAATAATGATTTCTGCAATCCCTTTTAAGGAGCTTTCGGGGTTATAAACTTCGTCTCGATAAATGAACATGATCAAGTCGGCATCCTGCTCTATCGAACCGGATTCACGAAGGTCTGAGTTTACTGGACGTTTGTCAGCACGTTGTTCGAGAGAACGGTTTAATTGTGATAATGCAACCACGGGAACGTTAAGTTCTTTAGCTAACGCTTTCAATGAGCGCGATATCTCGGCAATTTCTAGCGTACGGTTATCAGAAAGTGAAGGAACACGCATCAGCTGCAAATAGTCGACCATGATCATCGACAGCCCACCATGCTCACGAGCGATACGCCTTGCACGAGAACGTACCTCCGTAGGTGTTAAGCCAGAGCTATCGTCGATGAACATGTTTTTCTTTTCCATCAATGTTCCCATCGTGGCAGAAATGCGTGCCCAGTCCTCATCGTCGAGCTGACCTGTACGGATTTTGGTTTGGTCAACTCGAGAAAGCGAGGCGAGCATCCTCATCATGATTTGTTCTGAAGGCATCTCTAGTGAGAAGATCAGCACTGGCTTTTCCTGAGACATCGCCGCATTTTCACAGAGGTTCATTGCAAAAGTGGTTTTACCCATCGATGGCCTGGCTGCGACAATCACTAAATCCGACCCCTGCAACCCGGCGGTCTTCTTGTTTAAGTCGGTAAAGCCTGTATCGACGCCTGTTACGCCATCTTGTGGCGATTTATACAGTAGCTCAATACGCTCAAGTGTTTTTTCCAAGATGTTGTCGACACTTTGTGGGCCTTCATTTTCATTGGTTCGCTCTTCTGCTATTGCAAACACTTTGCTCTCTGCAAGATCGAGAAGATCTTCTGAAGTTCGCCCTTGAGGATCGTAGCCTGCATCAGCAATATCATTGGCCACACCAATTAAGTTTCGGACAAGCGCTCTTTCAGCTACGATATCAGCATACGCATTAATATTTGCCGCACTTGGTGTGTTTTTAGCAAGGTCCGCGAGGTAAGCAAAGCCTCCCACGTCTTCCAGCTGTTCTCGTTGCTCTAAAAACTCAGACAACGTGATAAGATCGAGTGGATTGCTTTCTTCTAAAATGGTTTTAACCGCATCAAACACTAATCGGTGTGGACGGCTATAAAAATCTTGTGTTAAAACACGCTCTGATACTGTATCCCAACGTTCGTTATCAAGTAGCAGGCCACCAATCACTGATTGCTCGGCTTCAAGTGAATGCGGTGGAACCTTTATTGCGTCGACTTGCGCATCTACGGCATTGCGTTTTTTGTTGCTTGCTTGTTGGGATTCAGCCATGACCTTGCTCAATAACTTTTAGTGACCGTCCATTATAGCTTGAAACAGGAATTTGTAATCAGCTAGATGGACTTTATGAAATGCGAAGTTGAACTGCGCTAACTTTAACGGTTATAGACTGTACTAAATTTAACGTCGTCTTGACCAAGTTTAAACCGCATGCCTTTAGCATGCTACACCTGATTAATATAAGGACAGATAAGTCGTTGGCAAAGTATTGGTTGCTTAGTCTGGGTCTTTTAGCTGTGCCCACTGTTCACGCTGATGAACTTGCACCACCAGACGAGAAAATTGAAATACCCTCTCCTTGGAAGACTGGAGTCGAGTTCGGATATCAAGAACGGTCTGGTAACACAAACTCTAAAGCGCTCAATACAAAGCTTAGCGGTGAGTACACTTCGGGGCGCTGGCGCTCTACCGCAAGCTGGTCTTACTATCTTAACTATGATGATGGTGTAGAAGATAAAAGACAGTCTACCTATGCAGCTCAAACCGATTACAAGTTGGGACCTAAGTCTTATTTGTATGGCAGTTTTAATGGCGTCGACTCTAGATACAGTGCTTACTACAGAGATGATACGCTTTCTGCCGGTATGGGTTATCAAGTTTATAATACCGAAGACTATGTACTAGAACTCGAAGCAGGTCCCGGCTACCGGTATCAAAAGCCAAATTTAGATGAAATTGGATCTGACGATATTATCTTTCCAGATACAGTAGAAGAGCCAATATTCCGAACCAAAGTGAATACCAGCTGGCAAGTACTAAAAAACTTGAAGCTAGGAGCAACCGCAACCGTTGTAACAGGCAGCAGTAATACAAGCCTAGATACGAGCTTGAGTGCTACTCAAAACATCACAGAAAATATTGCATTAAAAATAGCGCATACTCGAAACTATCACAGTAGAGTACCTGAAGGGCTGGCCAAAGCTGACAGTGTATTTAGCGTTAACCTAGTCTTTAGTTTTTAATACTAATGTTCTTAGAAAACACCCATAAAAAAAGCACTGACCAAGGTCAGTGCTTTTTACATACTGAATACGAATATTATTCAGCAGCAACCACTTGTAGGTTAACTGTAGCAAATACTTCTGAGTGAAGTTGTACGCTGATATCGAATTCGCCAGTAGTACGTAGAGCACCTTCTGGTAGACGAACTTCGCTTTTAGCAACTTCAACGCCAGCAGCTGTGATCGCATCAGCGATGTCACGAGTACCAACAGAACCGAATAGTTTGCCTTCATCACCAGCTTTAGAAGCGATAACAACTGCTTCTAGAGCGTTAACTTTCTCAGCACGAGCTTCAGCAGCAGCTAGTTGCTCAGCAACTTTAGCTTCTAGCTCAGCACGACGAGCTTCGAACATTTCTAGGTTAGATTTAGTAGCCATAACTGCTTTACCTTGAGGGATAAGGAAGTTACGAGCATAACCAGACTTAACGTTCACAGAATCGCCAAGACCACCTAGGTTACCGATTTTATCAAGTAGAATAACTTGCATTGTTTAATCCTCTTTCTTAATAAAACTCGCCGATTACTGATGCTTGTCAGTGTACGGTAGTAGAGCTAGGTAGCGAGCACGCTTGATAGCGCGAGCTAGTTGACGTTGATACTTAGCGCTTGTACCAGTGATACGGCTAGGTACAATTTTACCAGCTTCAGTGATGTAGTTTTTAAGAGTTGCTACGTCTTTGTAATCAATCTCTTGTACGCCTTCTGCTGTAAAACGGCAGAATTTACGACGACGGAAGAAACGAGCCATGGGCTATCTCCTGATCTTAAATTTGAGTATTGTTGTCCGTCAAAACAGATGTTATTGGAAATATCCTACATCCATTTAGACAGGTACTAAATCTGAGTGATAATTACTCAGCAGCTGCTTCTGGCTTAGCTTCAGAACGCTCTTGACGCTCACCACGCTCTTCGCGACGAGGAGCACGCTCTTCTTTTTGCTTAAGCATGATTGATTGCTCAGTTACAGCAGCTTTAGTACGCATAACCATGTTACGTAGAACTGCATCGTTGAAACGGAAAGCAGTTTCTAGTTCATCGATAACAGCTTGGTCAGCTTCAACGTTCATTAGAACGTAGTGAGCTTTGTGAAGCTTGTTGATTGGGTAAGCCATTTGACGACGACCCCAGTCTTCTAGACGGTGGATAGTACCGCCAGCTTCAGTGATAGAACCAGTGTAACGCTCGATCATGCCAGCAACTTGCTCGCTTTGATCTGGGTGCACCATGAATACGATTTCGTAATGACGCATGTTTGCTCCTTACGGATTATTCAGCTTCCACAAATGGCTCGGTCGTCCAGAGGAAGCAAGGAACTAAAATAAAGTGACCGAGAATAAGGACGACGAATAGTACAGAATTAGTGCAACCAGATCAAGGGAAATGTAGGAATACAAAGCGATAGAAATAGAAAAGGCCAATAGCTGAATAAGTGTTGGCCTTTTGGGAGAAAATTAAGCTGTGAGGAAACTAATCTTCATCGACAAACTGAGCTTGTAGATAGTTTTCGATACCGGTCATTTCAATAAGACCAAGTTGAGTTTCTAACCAATCAACATGCTCTTCTTCGTCTTCAAGAATCTTTTGGAATAAATCCCGTGAGACATAGTCACGTACATCTTCTGCATAGGCAATTGCTTCTCGAAGATCGGGTATCGCCATCATCTCTAGCTTAAGATCGCATTCGAGCATTTCCTTAGCATCTTCGCCTATCATGAGTTTGCCAAGATCTTGTAGGTTTGGCAGACCTTCTAGGAATAGTATGCGCTCAACCAATTCGTCGGCATGTTTCATCTCGTCAATAGACTCGTGGTACTCTTTGTCTGCTAAATGCTTAAGTCCCCAATCCTTATACATACGAGCATGTAAAAAATACTGGTTAATTGCAATAAGCTCATTGGCTAGAACTTTGTTGAGATGTTGAATAATTTTTGGATCGCCTTTCATCGCTGACTTCTTCCTTTCTTGTTATTTATTTAAATGTAGAAGGAAATAGTAGTGAGTCAACGAGACGATTAGGTGACGAGATCTTATATTGCTTGTTTAAGGCTGTTTATTGTGGTGTCAGTCAGAATTTCTTTAGTGTGTTTTACACACTTACCGCACTGACTGCCCAGCGCTGTGCACTTCTTGATTCCACGGATGTCCGTTACCCCATGTTCTATCACTAATTTTTTAATCTCTTTATCAGAGATTGCATGGCAAACACAAACAACCATCGTAAATCCTAGTCAATCGAATACAACCAATAATATAAACGATAATTGTTATCATTGGCAATTGCAGCGTTATGACTATTTAGACTGATTTGTTATAAGAAGTGGGCTGATATAAATTTGGAATGGTAGAGACAAGAAAGGGAAGCATACGCTTCCCTTTCTCAGTGCGAATATCGCAAAGATTTTAACTAAATATTAGTCAAAGATCTTAGCAACAACACCAGCACCTACAGTACGGCCACCTTCGCGGATTGCGAAACGTAGACCTTCGTCCATCGCGATTGGTGCGATCAACTCTACTGTCATTTGGATGTTGTCACCTGGCATTACCATTTCTACGCCTTCAGGTAGCTCGATGTTACCTGTTACGTCAGTTGTACGGAAGTAGAACTGTGGACGGTAGCCTTTGAAGAATGGAGTATGACGGCCACCTTCATCTTTAGATAGTACGTATACTTCAGACTCAAACTTAGTGTGTGGAGTGATTGAACCTGGAGCCGCTAGTACTTGACCACGCTCAACTTCGTCACGCTTAGTACCACGTAGAAGTGCACCAACGTTCTCACCCGCACGACCTTCGTCTAGAAGCTTACGGAACATCTCAACACCAGTACAAGTAGTAGTTGTAGTCTCTTTGATACCTACGATTGCTACTTCGTCACCTACTGTTAGGATACCGCGCTCAATACGACCAGTTACAACTGTACCACGACCTTGGATTGAGAATACGTCTTCAATCGGTAGTAGGAATGGTTGGTCAATTGCACGCTCTGGCTCTGGGATGTAAGAATCTAGTGCTTCTGCAAGCTCAACGATCTTATCTTCCCATTGCTTCTCGCCGTTTAGTGCGCCAAGAGCTGAACCTTGGATTACTGGTAGGTCATCACCTGGGAATTCGTACTCAGATAGAAGTTCACGAACTTCCATTTCTACTAGCTCTAGAAGCTCTTCATCATCAACCATGTCACATTTGTTCATGAATACGATGATGTATGGGATACCAACCTGACGGCCTAGTAGGATGTGCTCACGAGTTTGTGGCATTGGGCCATCTGTCGCAGCAACAACTAGGATACCACCGTCCATTTGCGCAGCACCTGTGATCATGTTTTTAACATAATCCGCGTGTCCTGGGCAGTCTACGTGTGCGTAGTGACGAGTTGGAGTGTCGTACTCTACGTGAGATGTTGCGATTGTGATACCGCGCTCACGCTCTTCTGGAGCGTTATCGATTGATGCGAAGTCTTTCGCTTCACCGCCGTATACTTTTGACAAAGTAGTACAGATTGCAGCAGTTAGAGTTGTTTTACCGTGGTCAACGTGGCCGATAGTACCAACGTTTACGTGCGGTTTCGTACGTTCAAATTTTTCTTTAGACACGATCGTGTTCCTTCCTAGTTATGATTCGCCACGATCCTAATTGATCGAGGCGCGCCAGAATTTGCTATTCTATGCGCCAACTCTCGTCAGCGCAATATTTGTGCGCATCGAACTAGCAAAAAGTCATTTATATGCTAGTTCCTGACACAAAATTTATTGTTAACTACGCTCTGCAATAATTGCTTCTGCAACGTTTTTAGGAACTTCAGCATACTCAGAGAACTCCATAGAGTACGATGCGCGCCCTTGAGTCGCAGAACGTAGGTCTGTTGCGTAGCCGAACATCTCAGCTAGAGGGACTTGAGCACGGATAATTTTCAGGCCAGCATGACCATCATCCATACCTTCAATCATGCCACGACGACGATTTAGGTCGCCAACAACATCACCCATCCAGTCTTCAGGAGTCGTTACTTCAACTTTCATCATTGGTTCAAGAAGTACGGGCTGAGCTTCAAGAGCACCTTTCCTGAACGCCATTGAGCCAGCGATTTTAAACGCCATCTCATTTGAGTCGACATCATGGTAAGAACCATCAAACAAAGTCGCTTTGACATCCAAAACTGGGTAACCAGCTAGAACACCATTGTTCATTTGCTCTTCGATACCTTTTGCTACCGAACCGATGTATTCCTTAGGAACTGTTCCACCAACAATCTCATCAACGAAGACGAAGCCTTCACCAACTTCTGACGGCTCTAGCTTCAACCAGACATGACCATATTGGCCACGACCACCAGACTGACGAACAAACTTGCCTTCAACTTCCGTGGTACCACGTATGGTTTCACGATAAGCAACTTGAGGCTTACCTACATTACAATCAACGCCAAACTCACGCTTCATTCGGTCAACGATGATATCTAGGTGAAGTTCACCCATTCCTGAGATCAGCGTTTGACCTGTTTCATCATCAGTTTCAACACGGAATGAAGGATCTTCAGCCGCCAATTTACCAAGCGCGATACCCATTTTTTCTTGAGCCGCAGTCGTACGCGGTTCAACAGCGATCTGAATAACCGGATCTGGGAATTCCATACGCTCTAGGATCACCTTGTGGTTTTGATCGCATAGCGTATCGCCTGTCGTAACTTCTTTCAAACCGATAGCTGCAGCGATATCACCCGCGCGTATTTCTTTCACTTCTTCACGCTTGTTGGAGTGCATTTGTACAATACGACCAAAGCGTTCACGCTTCTGCTTAACTGAGTTATAGGCTGTATCACCAGAGTTAACAACACCCGAGTAAACGCGCATGAATGTTAGCGTGCCTACAAACGGATCCGTTGCAATCTTAAATGCAAGAGCAGAAAACGGTTCGTTATCATCGGCGTGACGCTCAACTTCTTTTTCGTTGTCGTCTATGCCTTTGATCGCTGGAACATCAATTGGTGAAGGCAGGAATTCAATAACCGCATCAAGAACAGCTTGTACACCTTTGTTTTTGAAAGCACTGCCACAAGTGGCAAGTACAATTTCATTATTCAGTGTACGAGTACGTAGGCCTAGCTTGATATCGGTCTCAGACAACTCACCTTCTTCAAGGTACTTGTCCATCAACTCTTCGCTTGCTTCAGCTGCAGCTTCTACAAGATTAGTACGCCATTCCTCAGCCTCGTCTTGCATATCAGCTGGAATGTCTTCGTATGTAAACGTCATGCCTTGATCGGCTTCATTCCAGTTAATTGCTTTCATCTTGATAAGGTCGATGACACCTTTGAAATCATCTTCTGCACCAATGTTTAACTGGATTGGTACTGGGTTCGCACCAAGACGATCTTTAATTTGATCTACAACGCGTAAAAAGTCTGCACCTGCACGGTCCATCTTGTTGACAAATACCATACGTGGAACGCTGTACTTATCAGCTTGACGCCATACTGTTTCTGACTGAGGTTCAACGCCAGAAGAGCCACAGAACACAACAACAGCGCCGTCTAGTACACGTAATGAACGCTCTACTTCGATAGTAAAGTCAACGTGTCCAGGAGTATCGATGATATTGATGCGGTGGTCTTGGAATTGCGCTTCCATACCACGCCAGAATGTGGTCGTCGCTGCGGAAGTGATCGTAATACCACGCTCTTGCTCTTGCTCCATCCAGTCCATGGTTGCTGCACCATCGTGAACTTCGCCAATTTTGTGAGAAAGACCGGTATAGAACAGAATACGTTCACTAGTGGTTGTTTTACCTGCATCTACGTGAGCAACGATACCAATATTTCGGTAACGCTCGATAGGAGTTTTACGAGCCACAATTGTATCCTCTTTTGTAGGGACTATTGATGTTTCAAAAAAGAGATTCTGAAATATAAATAAACCCTATTTTCTATTTCAGTAAAAGGTCGGATAGAAAATAAAACAGTGCTGCGAGAAGACCTCGCAGCACCATAAAGGTATTACCAGCGGTAATGAGCAAACGCTTTGTTAGCGTCAGCCATGCGGTGAACGTCTTCACGTTTCTTAACCGCAGTACCTTTGTTCTCAGACGCATCTAGCATTTCAGCAGCTAGGCGTTGAGCCATAGATTTTTCACCACGCTTACGCGCAGCTTCAACTACCCAACGCATAGCAAGAGCGTTACGACGAACCGGACGCACTTCTACAGGTACTTGGTAAGTTGAACCACCTACACGGCGAGATTTAACCTCTACCGCTGGGCGAACATTTTCAAGAGCTTCTTCGAATACAGCTAAGTGATCTTTACCAGATTTCTCAGCCATAGTGTCTAGTGCAGTGTAAACAATTTTCTCTGCAGTAGATTTTTTACCGTCAACCATAAGGATGTTAACGAATTTTGCCAGCAATTCAGATTTGAACTTAGGATCTGGAAGGATCTTACGCTGACCAATGACGCGACGACGTGGCATGAATTTTCTCCGTTGTCTTCTTCAGGTTTTATCCAAAACTTTTCAGTTTTATCAAAAATAATAAATAAAATAGTGTTTGGCCTTACTTAACGCCTTTCTTAGCCCCTTTATACAAAAGAGCAGAAAGAAGCATTAAGACTTAGGACGTTTCACACCGTATTTAGAACGACCTTGTTTACGGTCATTTACGCCAGCACAGTCAAGTGCACCACGTACTGTGTGGTAGCGAACACCCGGAAGGTCTTTAACACGACCGCCACGGATTAGAACAACACTGTGCTCTTGAAGGTTGTGACCTTCACCACCGATGTACGAAGTTACTTCGAAACCGTTTGTTAGACGTACACGACATACTTTACGTAGTGCCGAGTTAGGTTTTTTAGGTGTAGTAGTGTAAACACGAGTACATACACCACGCTTTTGTGGGCACGCTTCTAGTGCAGGCACGTTGCTTTTAACAACTTGCTTTGCACGAGGCTTACGTACCAACTGGTTAATAGTTGCCATTAACTAGCTCCTGATTTACTTGAAAGTAAGCTTTGTGAAAAATCTATCCCTATGCACATCAAGTACAATTAGGGACGCAAAATTCTATTCAGTGTGACATAGAGTGTCAAGAAATATACGGATCTTTTTTGCACAGTGGGAAAGTGTATTGAGGAAAGAAGATTGAAGAAGAACTCACCAAGTCATAGACTTTTCGTTTTCAGCCGTTAACTCAACAAAGCCAGAATACGAAATGAGAGTATAAGCTGGAGAGACTAACCCCTCTAAGCCTCGTGCTTGAACATCTTCTAAAAGTAGGAAAACAAGGTTGTCAGCTTCTAACAGCAGTGATGACATAGAATGAGAAACTACGCCAGCATATACCGCATCTTCCATCAGAAGTATGTCGTCTTTTTCCTGGCTATATTCAAAAGCCAGCTTCAATTGGTCGAGAGATTTTACGATGTGTAACAAACCAAGATCCCTAAAAAGTTAAAACCTTATCGCACGCTTGTATTTTCTCAGCAATACCTGATGCTGGAAGCGCGATTGCATCAAGTACTAATGGCGCGTCAGCAAGCCCCATCTTCATTAAACTATCTTCGCACACGAATACCTCCTCGATATCGTATAGCTCCATTAGCTTAAAGGTCGATATATAGTTGCGAGACAACACGCTCTCTGGTTGTTGTTCACCCACCAGCTGAGCAACACCTTCACCAATGAAGAAAAGACGAATATTGTCGCAAAAGGCTGAGGCAGCTAATAGAGCATCAAGCCCTTCTCGGCCTGATGAGGTCGAATGCGGTAAGGTTTTAAATACAAAGCCCAAGCTATTCAAAACTGCACCACTCTGTCTTGTGTTAATAAAGCTTCCGCCAAGCTGCCTAGCCCAACCAGCTCAAAGCCGGTAGCCAAATTATGAATTTCTAAATTATGTTGCTTGGCTTCTGCTTGACTGATCACGCCACGGCGTAAAGCAGCCGCAACACAGGTATGTAGCTTCACATTATGCTGAAGTGACAGGTTTTGCCATGCCGCGACTAAGTCAAATTCATCATTTGCAGGCACTGTCATAGCAGAACCATTTAGCACGCCATCTTGGTAAAAGAATATGCTCGAGAGTGTGTGACCTTTTTCAATCAGCGCTTTTGCAAACAAATAAGCACTACGTGCTGATTGAGAACCATACGCAGAGCCGTTCACAAGAAGCGTGTAGCTAAGAGGCAGGCTCAATCTTCACCATCCTCAGTTTTACGTTGTCTGATATATAAATAAACTGTGTGCTTAGAGATATTGAGGCGATCTGCCACGCGGTTAATCGCATCTTTAATATCAAAGATACCTTTGTCGTACAGCTCCATAACAATCTGTCTGTTTTTTGTGTTGTTTGAAACAGATTTGTCAGAGTTAATCTCTTCTATGGTTCTTTCTACCGTTTGGTCCACTAGCTCTTCAACATCACTAGCAAAGTTCACTGAAGACGCAGCTTCTTTCGCTTCTTGATCCGGCATGAAAGATTGCAGTATTTGAGCAAAAGGCGCATCAAGATTAATGTTGATACAAAGTAAACCGATCACACGGTTGTCTCCATTACGTATCGCTATCGTAATGGATTTCATCAACACGCCACCTTTAGCTCGCGTGAAGTAAGAGCGAGAGAAGTTGCGTTCAGAGCCTTCGATATCCTTTAGCATCTTGAGTGCTAAGTCTGTAATAGGCGAACCCACCTGTCGGCCAGTATTTTCACCATTAGCGATTTTGATAGCCGACGTATTTAGGTTTTCTAACGAGTGCAGCACGATTTCGCAAAAAGGACCGATTAGGCTGGCAATACCATCAACCACCGCCTCGTAAGACTTAAGGATGATTTTGTCCTGCTCACTGAATGGCATTACATTTACGGAGTCCATCTCCAGTAACATTTCTGGGGTCACTATTTCTTCTGTCGTCGTCACTTCTATTTGCCCTAAACTTCTATTCGCCCTGAATACATATCAACATTTTTATGTAAGTTTATCAGAAAATTTGAGCAATTTGCTTCGTCAGATCACTATCTAGTGACATATAACCAAACAAATTGCGCCAGGCCGATAAAAAAGAAAAGGCCTGACAATGTCAGGCCTCAAATTGATTAGAGATGGATCTCTACTAATTACTTAGTTTTAGGAGCTGGCTTCGCATGTGCGTGCGGTGCTTCAGCCTTCTTAGCATGCTCTACTTTGATAAGCTCAACATCAAACACTAGTGTAGAGTTTGCTGGAATTGTTGGAGTCGCGTGATCACCGTAAGCTAGTTTAGGTGGAATAACGAACTCAAACTTAGAGCCAACAGGCATTAGCTGTAGACCTTCAGTCCAACCAGGAATTACGCGATCTAATGGGAACGTCGCTGGCTTGCCACGATCGTAAGAACTGTCAAACTTAGTACCATCAATTAGCTTACCAGTGTAGTTCACTTCAACTACGTCAGTCGCTGAAGGCTTCTCGCCTTTTCCTGGAGTAATGACTTTATAAAGCAGACCAGACTTAGTCTCTTTTACGCCATCTTCTTTAGCAAATTTGGCACGGAACTCTTCACCTGCTTTTTGAGCAGCAGCAGCTTGCTCAGCTTCTTTTGCTTTCATTTTTGTCGCAACACGTTGATCCAAAGATTCTAGCGCCTGACGTGTTTCGTCTTGGTTCAGTCCAGCTTTGCCAGCAAATGTATCTTCAATACCTTTTAGTACTTCATCTTTGCTTAGCTTGATGCCTAGTTCGTTTGGCTTCTCAATGCTTTCACTTAGGTAGTTTGCAAAAGAAACACCGATTGCATATGCCGCTTTATCATCGTCAGATTTAAAGTGAACTTTTGCCTGCTCTGTTGCTGCTGGAGCTTGAGTTGCTGGCGCGGCCTTTGATGACTCTTCCTTTTGACAGCCAACTGCTAGCACTACGGTTGCCGCAAGCAGTGACACTTTAAATATAGATTTCATTGAATTCTCCAAGTAGGGACTAACCATCTGTTAACGCGCACAAATTTGCTGTAAATACTGGAGTGCACGACGTTGTTGTACCAATATATGATTATCTGCTGCGAATGTTTACACAACAAGTGAGTATTTAGCCATAATGCGAAACATTTTTCATGCTATTTCAGCGATAATTGTCATCGTACTGTTAAATGGATGCTTTTTCTCCAGCGACGATGCTCAGAAGTGGGTATTAGAGCCTGATGGCTCGACAGCTTTTGGCCTGAGCCGAGATGGCCGCTTTGCACTTGTGTATTCGCTTGAACACCATTTAGTACTCTGGGATCTCTACCAAAATAAGAAGCTTGCTAACTTGGGTGAACAAGATCCTGAAGCACATACTGTCTCTACGATTCGCATCTCTGACAACGGCCGCTACGCAGTTACCGCGACTCAAACCAACTTCGCCGTTTGGGATTTAGCTTGGACTCAAGCTAAAGGGCTTTGGTCTATCGATGATGCCCTAATTGTTGATGCTGATGTATCAAGCAATGGAGAACAAGTATTACTAGCACTCACCAATGGAAAAGCCATTTATGTCAACCTTGCAACAGGTCGACGTATGGAGTTTCTGGCTCACAATGACAAAGTTAATACGGTTGCTCTCTCACCGAATGGTTTATACGCCCTTTCGGGGGGCAATGACCATTGGGCATACTTGTGGGATACCAAGACTGGGCATGTCATTCGCGATTATGAACACAAGCAAAGAGTCAACCGTGTAGCGCTTCAGCGTGATGGTAAGTATGCACTTACTTCTGACGTTGGCAACGATGCTTATATTTGGGATCTAAAAACGGGTAAGAAAATATCTCATTTACATAGCTTTTCAAGGCAATTGATTTTCTCTGCTGCTCGCTTTTCAGATGACGGCTCTAAGCTCGTTACTGGTACCCCGTCAAGCCGCCTTATGGTATGGAATACAAAAACAGGCGAACGCCTTGATGGCTTCGAAGCAATGCCGAAAAAAGATACTCGCCCTCCACGAGCAGTAGTGTATGATGCAGCCTTTGATAACAAAGATCGGGTGATATCTGGCACATCAGCAGGCATTGCCCAAGCGTGGAAATTAGATGACTGATAAGTACGTAGAACAGCTTGAGCAACGTGTAAGCAACCTAGAGTGCCAATTAGCATTTCAAGAGCAAACTATCGAAGAGCTCAATGATGCATTAAGCCAACAACAATTGCTGATATCTAAAATGCAATCGCAAATGAAGTATTTGGTTGGCAAAATGAAAACGATGGATACATCACAACTTGCTGATCAAACAGAAGAAACACCACCGCCTCACTACTAAGCGCAATTACTACAATAAATGCGCTTAGGAAAAGACGTAAGCGATCACTACCCCTGCAACAACAAGACACCCGCCTATACGCCTTAGTTGATGATCAGGTTGCTGACTGAGCTGAGCAACTAAGTTTCTCCAACCATTAGGAGCAATGAGCGGTCCTACCCCTTCAACAATCAGGACTAAGCCAATAGCTAGCCATACAGAGTTAGACATGCTTTACCTACCATTTTTTATATTTTGAGAAAAAGAAAGGCCCCTAAAAAGGAGCCTTGATATGATTATTTAGTGCTTACTTAGAGCTACTCTTTCCACTATCCCCATTAGGGTTATTCATGTACTGGAAGAACTCACTCTTCGGATCAAGAACTAAAATGTCACTCTTATTGTTGAACGACTGTTCATAAGCCTTCAAAGAACGCCAGAAACTGTAAAATTTAGGATCTTGCTTATAAGCCTTCGCATAAATTTCTGCAGCTTCACCATCCGCTTTACCACGGATTGTACGTGCGTCTCTATCTGCCTCAGCAAGAATTGTTGCAACCTCTAACTCTGCTTGAGCGCGGATTACTTCTGCTTTTTCACGACCTTGTGAGCGGTGCTTACGAGCTACTGTCTCACGCTCTGCTCTCATACGATCGTAAATAGACTTACTGATACTATCTGGAAGGTTGATTTTCTTGATTCGGAAATCAACAACTTGAATACCCAAGTCCTTAAGTGCATTTTGACGAGTACCTTCTAGTACATTTTGCATGATCTTGTCACGTTGACCTTCCACTTCTAGTGCTTGCTTAGCAGCTTCAGTCGCGACTGCATCACTATTGATACTAGGTAGGACATTATCATTACGAGGACCAGAAACAATTTGCTTGATTTCACGAGAACCTATTTCCGAACGAAGCATATCAGTCACTTTACGACTCAATAACGCTTCAGCCGTCATCACGTTGCCACCGCCCGTTGCTAGGTAGAACTGACCAAAATCTTTGATACGCCATTTCATGTACGAATCAATGATGATGTCTTTCTTCTCAGCAGTAACGAATCGGTCAGAGCGGCCATCCATTGTTTGAATTTTCGCATCCAAAGTTTTTACTCGGTCAAACAATGGTAGCTTAAAGTGCAAACCCGGTTGATAGATTTTCGCGATATCGTTGTTATCTTTCAGAATTCGACCAAATCGAACCACAATGCCTCGGTCGCCTTCAGGAATAACAAACACTGACATCAAAAACAGTACGATGATGACAACCAATAGAGGTATAACTAGTTTACGCATTATTGGTATCTCCCTTGACGTGAATCCGTTGTTCTAGTTGAAGAACTCGTCGTGGTTTTATCACTCGTTTTTGACTCCACTTGGATCGGTGCGTAAGTCGATGAAGAACTTGACTTGCTGCTCTGGGACTTTTCGCTTTCACCCTTCAGCTTATCAATCGGTAGATAAAGTAGGTTGCCACTTGAGTTTGAGTCTACAAGTACTTTCGAGGTATCAGAATAGACTTTCTCCATTGTATCCAGATATAGACGCTCACGAGTAACCTTCGGTGCAGCCTTGTATTCTGGTAACAACTGGTCGAACTGAGCAACTTGACCATAAGCCTGGTTCACTACGCGTTCTGCATAACCTTGAGCTTCTTTTTTAATACGCTCTGCACGACCCGTTGCTTTCGGCAAGATATCGTTGCTGTATGCTTCTGCTTCACGAACATAACGCTGTTCATCTTCTCGAGACGCTGTCGCATCATCAAAGGCATCTTTTACTTGCTCTGGTGGACGAGCATCTTCGAAGTTAACCGCGACAATCTGAATACCCATATCATATCTGTCAATGATGTGCTCAAGCGTTTCTTGAGTGCTTTGACGGATTTGTTGACGGCCATCAGTTAGAATGCTGTCCATTAGCGAGTCACCGATCACTGCACGAAGTGCAGATTCAGTCGCTTGGCGCAAGCTATCATCTGGGTTTACAACACTGTAGAGGTATTTTACTGGGTCGGAGATGCGATACTGCACGTCCATCGATACTGTTACCACGTTTTCATCTTTGGTTAACATGGTTCCAGAGGTTCTTAGTGAACGAATTGCTTGAACGTTTACTAGAGTGTAGGTATCGATAAACGGTGGACGCCAGTTCAAACCAGGGCCTTCGATTTTATCGAACTTACCTAGTTGAAGGACAACAGCTCTCTGAGCTTCACCCACGGTGTAGATACCGAAAAAGGCCCAAACGACAACTGCAGCGAGAAGAATTAATCCTACACCTACTTTGCCGCCAGATCCGATAGGCGAACCTTTTCCATTTTTTCCACCAAACTTTCCACCCAATTTTTGACTCAGCTTATTAAATACTTCGTCTAAATCTGGCGGTCCTTGATCACGACCACCGCGATTATTATTGTTCCCCCAAGGGTCCTTATCGCGGCCATTATTGTCGTTATTATTGCCAGGCTCATTCCACGCCATTAGAAAGCTCCATCAATAGATATGACGTTATACTGTAGCAGCCATTTAAGTAACTATAAAGTCACGTAAAACTGCCTCTTCTCTTTTTTCGAGTCTCGACCAGTCGACTTGTTGCATTCGAACATCGATCAGCAAATTACCGTCCTGGTCATACTCTTCTCGTTGAATACACTTCAGTTGGAAAAATGTACTACGAATTCGTCCTTGATACTGTGGTGGAATTCGCAGTTGGTATTGAACTAATTGGGTGGCCAACCGTTCAGAAAGCGCTTCAAATAAGAGCTCAATACCTAAACCATCCATCGCAGAGACCCAAACAGTTCGAGGGACACCTTCGTCATCTCGCTCAATTCTTGGCTTCTGCTCTGGTAAGTTATCAATCTTGTTCATCACGACTAAAGCAGGAACTTCATCCGCATCAATCTCTTCTAGCACGTCATGAACTGCTTTAATATTCTCTCTAAAACGCTCATCGCTTGCATCTACAACATGTAACAAAATGTCAGCTTCTTGTGTTTCTTGAAGCGTTGCCTTAAATGCTGCAACTAAGTCATGTGGCAAGTGCCTGATAAATCCAACCGTATCGGCTAAAATCGCAGGTCCTATGTCAGACAACTCAATTTTACGAAGCGTCGGATCTAACGTTGCAAACAACTGATCCGCAGCATATACACCCGCTGCAGTTATTCGGTTGAACAACGTTGATTTACCAGCATTGGTATAACCAACAAGCGATACCGTTGGTATCTCAGCTCTATTTCGAGCTCTTCGGCCTTGCTCTCGTTGTTTAGCGACTTTATCTAGCCGACGCAAAATAGCCTTAATTCGGTCACGTAGTAAACGTCTATCGGTCTCTAGCTGGGTTTCACCAGGACCGCGTAAACCAATACCACCTTTTTGCCTTTCTAAGTGTGTCCAACCTCGAATTAGGCGAGTGGAAATATGGCGTAGCTGAGCAAGCTCAACTTGCAGCTTACCTTCGTGAGTGCGGGCTCTTTGAGCAAAGATATCGAGAATCAGTCCAGTTCTGTCTAGAACTCGACACTTGCATAATGTCTCGAGGTTGCGCTCCTGAGCAGGAGACAAAGCGTGATTGAATATAACTATGTCGGCACCAACAAGTTGCACCACTTGGGCAATCTCTTCGGCTTTTCCTTCTCCAACATAGTATTTAGGGTGAGGAGATTGCCGACTACCGGTAACTACCTGTAGTGTCGACACTCCTGAAGAAGATGCGAGCATTTCAAACTCTTTTAAATCTTCCCATTCACCTGTTTGCGTAAAATTAATATGAACAAGTACGGCTCGTTCACCGGATTCATAACGGTCAAACAAGCGTCCGACTCCTTACATATTGAGTTTTGGTGTGGATCAGAACTTAATCCTCTGATTTTTCTTGGCGCTCTGCTTGAGGACGTTCAGCACTGTGGTGGCTTACCGCTCGAGCAGGAACAACTGTAGAGATAGCATGCTTATATACCATCTGGTTAACTGTGTTTTTCAAAAGAATAACAAATTGATCAAAAGACTCGATTTGACCTTGAAGTTTAATTCCATTTACAAGGTAAATTGATACTGGAATACGTTCGCGACGCAGCGCGTTCAAAAATGGGTCTTGTAAAGATTGCCCCTTAGCCATTTTATATTTTCCTTAGTTGTTTTGTTGTAATTATTTAGCTAGTGGTGCACTTTAAATGAGGTGCGGCCTTTGCATCTGAGCTAAACGAAAAAATAAACCCGTATCACTTGTTATGTAGCTAAAATAAGCAAATATCAAGTCCAGATCCTCAACGGGCTTCAATCACGCAAAAGCGATCACATTATACACAGTTAAACTACTCCGACGCCACTGCATTTGACAGTGTTTCGAAAGCTGCATCAACGTCATCGCTCGCGAGCCAAGTTAAATTCTCCCAGCTGCGCAGCCATGTCATTTGGCGTTTTGCCAATTGCCTTGTTGCACATACGCCGCGGAAGATAGCTTCATCAAGAGAGCAATTGCCCTCTAAATAATCCCACATCTGCCTGTAACCTACACAACGGATAGAAGGCAGATCTGGATGAAGATCCTCACGAGAGTACAATGCTCTCACTTCTTCTTCAAATCCAGCGTCGATCATCTTACCAAATCTTAACTCGATCCGGCGATGCAATTCTGCCCTTTCCTCTGGTGCGATCGCAAACTGTTTTACTCGGAAAGGTAAACTTTCACCTTTCGTTTTGGTTAACTCTGTCAGTGACTTACCTGAAATACGATACACTTCAATCGCTCTAGACAATCGTTGTGGATCATTAGGGTGAATGCGCTCTGCTGAAGTCGGATCAAAACTACATAACTGATCGTGCAAAGCTTGCCATCCACTCTCCTCGGCTTCATTCAATATTTGTTGCCTAATTTCAGGGTCAGCAGCAGGCAGTGGTGACAACCCTTCAAGCAGTGCTTTGAAATATAACATCGTGCCGCCAACCAATAACGGAATGTTACCTCTTGCAACAATCGCTTCCATTTCTTTGGTCGCGTCTCGACAAAAGTCCGCGGCAGAATAGGCTTCTGAAGGGTCCAGAATATTAATTAGCTTATGAGGAGCCAGTGCCAACTCTTGTTCATCAGGCTTGGCTGAGCCAATATCCATCCCCTTAAATATCAACGCAGAATCGACACTAATCACTTCAACGGGGAAATGTTGACACATACGAATAGCAAGATCAGTTTTACCTGACGCAGTTGGCCCCATTAAAAACAGAGCGAGGGGTAGTTCTTTATTCTTGGACATGTAGTGCTAGTGCCTGTTGACCGTTGGTTAACTGTGTAAATTTGAAATCGTAGACGAGAAGTCCGCTAGTGTCACCAGCTGAGAATCGTCTAAAGGCAGCGCATCTTGCCAAAGTTGCTCCAATTCCGCAATAAGCTGAATGGCTTCAGACAAAGTATAGTCATTCTTTAATTCACTCGTAGAATCACAAAGCCACTTTGTTAGTGAGTGAGTGCTTACGTCAGTATTGTTTGCCCGACTAGCTAATAGAAAAGACAACATCTCTGGCACCAGCTGTTGTAGGTTCTTTTGTCTCAAAGGTTGGGGGACAGACATAATCATCACTGCCGCTTCATTGCGAACTTTAAACTCAAAGCCAAATTGATGGCACAATGCGTGGCTCTGCTTTACGACTTCAATGTATTCTTTATCCAGCTTTAGTGACAAAGGCACCAGCAATGGCTGAGCAAGCAAAGACCCACGTTGAATATCGAGTTGGCGGTAGTTTCTTAGCCACTCGGCTCTATTTAGAGACACCAACACCACATTGGCTTTATCGCTCATCAGTAAGTAGCGCCCTTCAACAACGGCAACGGCTTTTCCTAGTTGAGTGATAACTTTTCGTTCTGCACTCACTGGATTTGTATTTACTGCATTCGTTTCTAGATCGTTGTTCGTCGCGATGTCAGGAGTCGACAGTAATTCAGAGTATACCTTCAATTCAGCTTGCGAAACTGAAGGTTGCGGTGAGTGCCCACTACGGCTTTGTGATTTGTTTTTCCTCGAACTCCCTGATTGCCAGTCATTATATGGGGCTGGCTCTTTTGTTTGGCTATGTGCCTCACTGCTAAATGGAGATGAAGACGGAGTATACTGAGCTCGAGCGGGAGCTTCTTTAACACTGAACTCTGATGACGATGGAGCCTCAATACCCTCGGGTGAAGTAGCTGTTTTTTGATATTCAGTTGGACTAACATCTTGTATTTCAGAATCACTGGAAGGCTCGATATTTTGGCTCTGGGCAAGAGCATCACTGAGCGCTTGATAAATAAAGTCGTGCACTAGCCTTGCTTGATGAAAGCGCACTTCGTGCTTAGCCGGATGGACATTCACGTCTACTTGACGCGGATCCAGCTCGATAAACAACACATAAGTGGCATATTGATCAGAGCGCAAGGTTGTCTCGTAACTTTGACGAATAGCATGATTAATCAATTTGTCTTTTACGACTCGACCATTAACATAGCAGTACTGTAAATCGCTCTGTTGCCTCGCTGCTTCTGGCTCTGTAATCCAACCGTGCAACTTTAAACCTTGATGCTCTAGCTTCACACCAAGCATGTTTCTAACAAAGGCATTGCCACACACGCTTGCTAAACGCTTCTCTGTCTGCTGCGTATTCGTCGCCTTTCTATACTGACGTACAACTTTATTGTTGTGTTTCAACGTCAATGTCACATCAAAACGGCTCAGTGCTACACGTTTTAGCAGCTCATCAATATGGCTAAATTCTGTTTTTTCTGTTCGCAAAAACTTACGCCGAGCTGGCGTGTTGAAAAACAAGTCGACGACTTCAACGGTCGTTCCTACCGGATGTGCGGCGGGCTGCAACTTCACTTCCATATCTCGCCCTTCACAATACGCCGACCAAGCCTGCTCTTGGCTCACTGGTCGAGATGTCATCGTTAATCGAGATACCGAACTGATACTGGCTAACGCTTCTCCCCGAAAACCGAGACTGTCGATCGCTTCAAGATCATCAAGCGTGTGTATTTTTGAAGTAGCGTGACGACTTAGCGCCAAGGAAAGTTGATCTTTTTCTATACCTTTCCCATTGTCACGAACACGAATTAACTTCGCACCACCTTGATCAATATCGATATCAATCTTAGTTGCGCCAGAGTCCAAACTATTTTCCACTAGCTCTTTTACAACCGAAGAAGGTCTTTCAACAACTTCTCCAGCCGCAATTTGGTTAGCAAGTCGAGCTGGTAGGATCTTAATCGTCATAGGTAGCGTCTATTTATTGTCATGTTCGAAATATCATATATGTGGAATAAGCAATACTTGACCAATAGCTAACTCGTCCGTCTTCAACTTGTTAGCCTTGCGAATACTATTGATAGGAATCCCATAGCGACTGGCTATCTTGCCTAGGTAATCGCCTCTCCTTACTTTATATTTACGAACAGGTAAATCTTTTACACTGACTGTAATTTTAAGCTTCTGACCCAATAACAAAGTATTCGAACGAAGATGATTTTCTCGTTTGATTTGGGAAATAGTGACTTTATATTTGTCTGCAATCTTGCCTAGATAGTCTCCACGCTTCACAACGTGTGTCACTGTTTTAGTTTGCATCGGATTCTTGTCTACAGGTACGACAATGTCAGTAGATTTACCTGGAATGACTAAAACTTGCCCCACCCTTAAGCCAGAACTCTTCAAACGATTCTCTTTCTTGAGGGCGGCGACTGTGGTTCCGTGCCTTTTAGCAATAAGAGATAGAGAGTCGCCACGTCTAACCTTGTATGTCTTCGACTCTAATCGTTTTGCAAATAACGTCCCTGGCGGCGGTTCAACTTCGAAGTATTTCACCACTGCCTCGGTGATCGCCCGGGCAATTTTGTCTTGATGACTTGGCTTAAATAGTAACCTCTCTTCACTTGGGTTAGAGATGAAGCCGGTCTCGACAAGCACTGAAGGAATGTCTGGAGATTTCAATACCGCTAGACTTGCATACACAGGCTTACTACGGTGTAAGCGAGCCACTTTACCTAATTTGCCCAAAATATCCGATGCTAGTTTATAACCTTCATTCTGAGAATGGCTAAACTGCAAATCCAACAGGGTTTGGCTAACATTTTTATCACTCGCATTTTTGGCTAGGACTTCCCCTGCACCACCAAGAAGCTCAGATTGCTTCTCACTGTTTTCCACCCAGCGAGAAATTTCCGTATTTGCTCGTCGCGTATTTAGAACAAACACAGAAGCACCTCTTGGTTGTGGTGACATAAATGCGTCTGCGTGAATAGAGATTAAAATGTACGCTTTATCTTTTCGTGCTATCTCAGTACGTCGATTTAAGCCAACGTAGTAGTCACCTGTTCGAGTCAACACAGCTCGTATGCCGGGAATCGCATCCATCTTATGGGCGATTTTCTTAGCGATAGCTAAAGTGACCGTTTTTTCGTATTTCCCCGTTGGCCCGATAGAACCCGGATCTTCTCCACCATGGCCAGGATCGATAGCGACAACAATCTCTTTGTTGCCAGTTTCTTTAGGCGCATCGGTTTTTATTCCTTTGCTGGAACCCTTAAAAAGGGGGTTACTGCTAGCCGTATTGGAATGGGGAAAATCAACAACTAATCGATGACCGTACTGACCACCTGGTGTCGGTGGCAATTTAAATATTTGAACTTTACTCTTCTTTTTTAGCTCAAACACCAATCGGTACGTCGATTTATTCGGGGGTGTGCTTTTACGGATCTTTTTTAGGATCGGGCTGTTTTTTACAACAGTCGGTAACTTAGCATGCAGAGTTGTGTCTTTAAGATCCACGACTAAGCGCTGTGGGTTACTTAATGAGAAGTAACTGTAATCCACATCAGACTTTAAGTCGAATACAACCCGAGTTTCATCAGGAGAAGGCCATACACGTATCGCTTCTAGTGAATTTGCCCAAACGATATTTGATAATGGCAAAAGAATCAGGACAAGAAAAACAACAACTGTCCGAGCTAATTTAGCTATCAACGTAACTCCAAGTTCTTAATTAATGAATGTCCATAATCATTGTTAGCTTGTATAGAAATCGAGCGCTGTTCACCATCGTAGCTCATTTCAATATCAAGATCAGCTTCTGGCAGCAAGCCCGCGCCTTTCTCTGGCCACTCGACCAAACAAATAGCATCCGAGGTTAAGTAATCACGAATCCCCATAAACTCAAGCTCTTCAGGGTCTGAAAGTCGATACAAATCAAAGTGATAAACGTTCCATTTGTCTAATTCGTAAGGCTCGACAATGGTATACGTTGGACTTTTTACATTGCCACGGTGACCAAGAGATCGAATAAAACCTCGACTAAATGTCGTTTTCCCTGCCCCAAGATCGCCATGCAAATAGATTGTTGTTTGCTTTGTACATAGGTTTGCAACCTCTGCACCGATATTAACCGTCGCTTGCTCATCAGAAAGGGCAAGTTTTATTGTATTCATTTAATGCGTTCTCTTTAGGAGTTTTATTTATTTGCGAAGTAAATCTATAGAACAGAGGAAATAGTAAACCGGGATAGATTTAACAGACAAGCTCTGTTGTGTAAGTAGAAAGAAAATTATCGCAACTAACAACGAATTTGTCACTAAACTGATGCAATGATCATTACAGATAATCGTCGACCAAGATCTAGATCCTAACAAAAAGATCCTGTAAGATCCCGCATCCTTGATCCAGAGAACCATGAAGATGGATTACGTATTACTAGCTGAAAACATCAAGCAATGGGCTGCTGAGCTTGGCTTTCAAAAGGCTGGAATTACCGATATAGATTTGCGACAGCACGAGCCTCAACTGCAACGTTGGTTAGATGCAAATTATCATGGTGAAATGGATTGGATGGCGCGACATGGAATGATGCGAGCTCGGCCTAATGAGCTACTCCCCGGTACAATTCGGGTGATCAGTGTAAGAATGGACTACTTACCTCCAGAGGCACAATTCGCGTCAAATTTATCCAATCCAAATCAAGCCTATATCAGTCGCTATGCATTGGGTCGTGACTACCATAAATTGGTACGAAACAAGCTAAAGGCATTGGGTGACAAGATTAAACAAGAAGTTGGCGAATTTGGCTATCGACCATTTGTCGATTCTGCGCCGATTTTGGAAAGACCACTAGCCCAGAAAGCTGGATTAGGTTGGAGTGGCAAACACTCTTTAATACTAGATAAACAGGCTGGCTCGTGGTTCTTTTTGGGAGAACTATTGGTAGATTTGCCTCTGCCGATTGATGAACCCGCTCAGGATGAATGCGGTAAATGTGTAGCATGTATGACCTCTTGCCCTACGCAAGCGATTGTTGAAGAAGGTGTCATTGACTCACGACGTTGTATTTCGTATCTGACAATAGAGTTTGATGGTGTCATTCCCATCGAGTTTCGAAAAGCGATTGGAAATAGAGTTTACGGTTGTGACGATTGCCAACTTGTTTGCCCTTGGAACAGATTTTCGAACATAACGGGACAAAAAGATTTTCACCGTAGGAAAGTCTTTTTAACGAGCGAGCTGGTCACACTGTTTCAGTGGAGTGAATCTGAGTTTCTTAAGTATATGGAAGGTTCTGCAATTCGGCGTATTGGACACCTTCAGTGGCTAAGAAACCTCTCTATAGCCATGGGCAATGCTCCCTATTCGGATAGGATTGTCGATGCACTGAGAGCTCGATTAGGTGAAGATAGTAATCTAGACATCCATATCCAGTGGGCTATGGATGAGCAAAAGGCTAAGCATCAGCCAGAAGCGGCATCCGCTATTCAAACTAAAAAGGAAAGGTTAATTAGGATTGTACAAAAGGGATTGAAAAGAGATGCATAATATTTGCCAAAATATAGCCAAATTATTTGACGTGTAGTCAAAAAAATCACATGTGGAAAAAAGAAAATTTCAATCAAGTATTGGATTTAATAAAAAAGTTAGCCACATAGGATTCCAATGATTAAGATCAATAAAACAATCACTTAATATCCAGCCCGAGCAAAGACCTAAGCCGTAATTAAGAATGAAAGTCCTTTATTTTTAATGAGTTAGACACCACCCCAAATGTTCGGCATCTATGCCTAAAAGCAAAATGAGTTTGAAACTTTCAACTGATCTGCCGATTGATCTAACTTACCCACCAAGTTATCCACAGAAGCCAATTTGTGGATAAGTCTGTGAATGTTTAAAAATATTTATATTGGGACTTATAAAACAGTCAGACTTGCGCCAAAAGCTTGAAGTGCAATTTCTGGCGTGCTGTTTGGAAATGCTAGGGTTTATGCTCTGAGAGCACATCTAACTCTAGAATACGGCTAATCGTTATGCAAATTTTTAGTTAATAAAATTAGAGTTATTGATTAAATAATCAGTAACAATCTGTTTTTGTTAGACTAAAAGATAACCATCATCTGAGTCTGATAAAATGGAGCGACACACGAGGTTCGAACTCGTGACCTCAACCTTGGCAAGGTTGCGCTCTACCAACTGAGCTAGTGTCGCATTAGATTTGCATTACTATCTATTGGCAACCTATTTACAAAATTGCGATAGACATAATGTTTTGAATCATTGGTTGCGGGGGCCGGATTTGAACCGACGACCTTCGGGTTATGAGCCCGACGAGCTACCAAGCTGCTCCACCCCGCGTCCGATTTCATCGCTTAGCGATGAGTGTACTTTTCAGTACTTAAAATTTGGAGCGACACACGAGGTTCGAACTCGTGACCTCAACCTTGGCAAGGTTGCGCTCTACCAACTGAGCTAGTGTCGCATAGTTTCCCGGCATTAGCCGAAGAACTAAATGTGGTTGCGGGAGCCGGATTTGAACCGACGACCTTCGGGTTATGAGCCCGACGAGCTACCAAGCTGCTCCATCCCGCGTCCGATTTCATCGCTTAGCGATGAATGTACTTTTCAGTACTTAAAATTTGGAGCGACACACGAGGTTCGAACTCGTGACCTCAACCTTGGCAAGGTTGCGCTCTACCAACTGAGCTAGTGTCGCATGGTTTCCCGGCATTAGCCGAAAAACTAAATGTGGTTGCGGGGGCCGGATTTGAACCGACGACCTTCGGGTTATGAGCCCGACGAGCTACCAAGCTGCTCCACCCCGCGTCCGATTTCATCGCTTAGCGATGAGTGTACTTTTTAGTACTTAAAATTTGGAGCGACACACGAGGTTCGAACTCGTGACCTCAACCTTGGCAAGGTTGCGCTCTACCAACTGAGCTAGTGTCGCTTAACAACGTTTCCGTCGTTTAGGGCTGCGAATTATAAGAGCATTTTCTTTTGATGCAAGCCCTTCTGAGAAAAAAAATTGATTTTTTTATCGAATGATTAAAAATCAGGCAAAAGTTCGTTATTTTGTGCAAATATTCGCTTGTTGGTAATAATTAAATTAATAAAAACAAGCTGGTGGGCACTTAGATGGTAAAGATAGTCTTACGGTAATAGCTCAATTCAGCAATAGATTCGCGAATATCATCTAGAGCTAAATGAGTTCCTTGCTTGGAAAACCCATCAACTACGTCGGCTTTCCAGCGGCGTGTCAGCTCTTTAATGGTACTTACATCAATCACTCGATAGTGAAAATAACTATCTAGCTCTGGCATGTGCTTAAGCAAAAACTTTCTATCTTGCCCTACACTGTTTCCACAAATTGGTGATTTACCTTGCGGTACCCATTTTTCAAGAAACTCTAAAGTCTCTTGCATGGCTTGTTGGGTAGATACTTTACTGGCTCTGACGCGATCAACCAAGCCGCTTCCGGTGTGTGTTCTTGTACACCAATCATCCATTTTATCCAGTTCTTTTTCGTCCTGATGTATTGCTAACACAGGCCCTTCGGCCAAAATATTTAGCTCTTTATCTGTCACGATAGTGGCGATCTCGATAATTTTATGCGTTTCTGGATTTAAGCCAGTCATCTCAAGATCGATCCAAATTAAGTTCTGATCGCTAAAGGACATAGATGATGTGCCTATTTGTTTGTCTATAAAAAGGGTACTATACCCAAAATAAGATCCCCTAGATAGCTTAGAATCTATAAACATGATCAGGCAAATATCGCCGAAGTTATCTCAAAAACACCATTAGGTGTAAAAGCGATCAGTAACCAAGAGATAAACAGTAAGTAGAAAATTGTGGCAAAAAAGAAAAAGCTAACCAAAGGTCAAGTTCGACGAGTTCGTCACAACCAGAAAAAGCGCTTGCAAGAGTCAGACACCGTTCAATGGGATGAATCCATGCTCGGTGCGACTCAAAGTGGTTTGGTGATAACACGTTTTGGCCAGCATGCTGACATCGAAGATTTAGAGTCAGGCACGATACATCGCTGCAACTTAAGACGTGGAATCGAAACTCTTGTATCTGGAGATAAGGTTATTTGGAGACCTGGAGTCGAACAAATGGCTGGAATATCTGGTGTCGTCGAAGCTGTTGAGCCAAGAAGCTCTGTGTTAACTAGACCTGACTACTACGATGGCCTCAAACCCGTCGCTGCCAATGTCGAACAAATGGTGATCGTTGCTTCTGTTTTACCCGAATTATCACTTAATATCATCGACCGTTATTTAGTGGCTTCGGAAACTCTGTCTATCTCTCCATTAATTGTTCTCAATAAAATTGATCTACTTGACCAAGAGCAACGTGACTTTTTTGCAGATCACTTAAGTATTTACCAAGATATTGGCTACAAAGTTTTGTTTGTCAGCAAGGAAAGTGGTGAAGGCATCGATCTGCTAGAAAAAGAACTGTCGCAAAAGATAAACATATTCGTTGGTCAATCCGGTGTAGGTAAATCCAGTTTAGTAAATGCTCTAATGCCGGGCCTTGATATTGAAGAAGGTGCTGTTTCTGAGAATTCTGGTTTAGGCCAACATACAACCACCGCGGCTCGCTTGTATCATATCCCTACAGGTGGTGATTTAATTGACTCGCCGGGAGTACGCGAGTTTGGCTTATGGCACCTAACACCTGACGAAGTGACCAAGGCTTTTGTTGAATTTCAGCCTTATATCGGTGGCTGCAAGTTTCGTGACTGCAAACATTTTGACGACCCTGGTTGCCAAATACGCGAAGCTCTAGAAGATGGAGAAATCAGTGAAAGTCGCTTTGAGAACTATCATCGTATTCTAGAAAGCATGAGTGAAAACAAAGCCAACAGGCAGTATTCGCATAGAAAGAAAGCCGACTTATAAGTCGTAAAACATCAGAGACGCAAACAGAAAAAGCTGACATTTAGCGCAGCTTTGCATAACATTCGGCACCAGCCCCCAAATATTTATAGTTATTGGAAATTATCGTAATGGATAAGATTAAAGTTGCTTTGCAGCATTGGATTCCGCAACATGGTTTAACTCGCTTAGTAGGCAAGCTTGCCTCCGCAAAAGCGGGAAAGCTAACCACTTCAGTGATTAAGCTTTTTATAAAACAGTACAACGTGAATATGGATGAAGCACTGCATTCTGATCCTAGCTATTTCAAAACGTTCAATGAGTTTTTTGTCCGTGAGTTGAAGCCTGGTGCTCGCCCAATTGTAGAAGAGAACTCTGTAATCACCCACCCAGCGGATGCTTGCGTTAGTCAGTTTGGTGATATCGAGGACGGCCAACTCATTCAAGCTAAAGGACACTACTTTAGTGCTCAGGAACTACTAGGCGGAGATAACAAGCTCGCAGAAGAGTTCGATGATGGAAGTTTTGCAACCTTGTATCTATCACCACGTGACTATCACCGTGTACATATGCCGTGTGATGGTACTCTACGACAAATGATTTATGTCCCTGGGGATCTATTCTCAGTAAACCCATTAACAGCAGAAAATGTCCCAAACTTGTTTGCTCGTAACGAACGAGTCGTATGTATCTTTGATACTGAGTTTGGTCCATTGGCTCAAGTTCTTGTCGGTGCAACGATTGTGGGTAGCATTGAGCTGGTTTGGGCTGGCACAGTAACACCACCTAGAGGAAATACTGTCTATCGTTGGGAATACCCTAGTGAAGGGCACAACTCTGTGACTCTTAAGAAAGGCGAAGAGATGGGACGATTCAAACTTGGCTCAACCGTTATTAACTTATTCGCGAAAGATGCAATCGAGTTTGATAACTCTGTCCAAAATGAAGTTCCAACAAGAATGGGGACAGAGTTCGCTCATATCAAAGCGGACAACTAATATCCTTCTAACTCCCTAAACCATTTCTCTGGTATATTAGCGAGGCTTATCACATAAGCCTCGTTTTTTTATTCTACAAACTTCTTACTAAGTGAATTTATTATGAGCTTTGAATGGCTCGCCCTCGCGGCTGCTTTTCTATGGGCAATCGCCGGGTTGCTTTCCGTTAAACCTGCCCAACACCTAGGTACCTTTTCTTATAGCCGCTGGCGAATTGGTTTAACCGCCGTGGTATTGTCGATTGTTTCTCTCTATTCCGGAGGCTGGGCTAGCGTTAACTCCAGTATGCTACTGCCTATGATTCTTTCCGGTATTGTCGGCATTTTTATCGGTGACAGCACTTTGTTTGCTTGCTTAAACATGATGGGGCCTAGGCAATCAGGTTTGCTCTTTGCTTGTCACTCTGTTTTTTCGACTGTACTTGGGTACTTCCTATTCAGCGAGCAGTTAAGTTTACTCCAATTTATCGGCTTTACTCTGGTCTTTAGTGGGGTCGTGTGCGCGATATTTTTTGGAAGGAAAAGTCGAAACAGCAACCAGCTAGAGACCCTAAAAGGAAACATTTGGATAGGCATTACTCTTGGGCTAACAGCTGCACTGTGCCAGTCTCTTGGTGGAATCATTGCTAAACCAGTCATGCAAACATCAATAGATCCAATTACTGCCTCTGCTATCAGGATGATTGCTGGCTTCTCCGCTCACTTAGTTTTCAGAGTCTCAGGTGCAAGAGTTGCGAAAGCCACCCAGCCAATGAACAGAAAGATATTTTCAATCACCGCGTTAAATGGCCTGCTCTCTATGGCGCTCGGCATGACTTTGATCCTTTATGCTCTGCAAGATGGTAACGTTGGATTGGTCGCGCTGCTCTCATCTACGACACCGATAATGCTGCTTCCTCTACTTTGGATTTACACTAAACAGCGCCCAAATATTTACGCTTGGATAGGCGCAATACTTGCTGTTATAGGAACAGGAATTCTTGTTACTTAAGAGCTAATTTAGTTACAGACTTCTATGCTAAATCCATAATTTTGCCATTAAATGGGAAATTCATTGATCTTTACCTACAGTTATCGCTTTAAACTGTAGTAAAATTACGCTAATTTGTTTTTCCAAGTTCCTTTGAATTTTTGACGAGGTAAAATCTATGTCAGCTAAGAAGCCATTAGCTCTAGTCATTCTTGACGGGTGGGGTCACCGTGAAGACAATTCCAGCAATGCAATCAATAACGCGAAGACTCCTACCATGGATGAGCTGGTTGCGACTTACCCAAACACTCTAATCTCAGCATCTGGCATGGACGTAGGTCTTCCTGATGGTCAAATGGGTAACTCTGAAGTTGGCCACACTAACATCGGTGCAGGCAGAATTGTCTATCAAGATCTGACTCGTATCACTAAGTCTATCGCTGACAAAGAGTTTCTTGACAACCCTGCGCTTGTAAAAGCAATGGACAGCGCTATCAGCGCAGGCAAAGCTGTTCACCTTATGGGCCTAATGTCTCCAGGTGGCGTACACTCGCATGAAGACCACATTTATGCCGCTGTTGAAATGGCAGCAGAACGTGGCGCGAAAGAAATCTACCTACACTGCTTCCTAGATGGTCGTGATACACCACCACGCAGTGCAGAAAACTCGCTGAAACGCTTTGACGCGCTATTTGAAAAACTTGGTAAAGGTCGCATCGCTTCTTTAATCGGTCGTTACTATGCAATGGACCGTGACAATAACTGGGATCGCGTACAAGTTGCTTATGACCTGCTTACTCAATCAAAAGCAGAGTATACTTTTGACTCAGCGGTAGCTGGTTTAGAAGCTGCATACTCTCGTGAAGAAAATGACGAATTTGTAAAAGCAACAGCAATCAAAGCAGAAGGTCAATCTGACGCAAGCATTAAAGACGGCGACGCTGTTATCTTTATGAACTACCGCGCTGACCGTGCTCGCCAAATCACTCGTTCTTTCGTACCTTCATTCGACGGTTTTGAACGTGCAGTTTTCCCTGAAGTTAACTTTGTCATGCTAACTCAGTACGCGGCAGATATTCCGCTATCTGTTGCTTTCCCTGCTGAGTCTCTAACTAACACTTACGGTGAATGGCTATCTAAACAAGGTAAGTCTCAGTTACGTATTTCTGAAACAGAAAAATATGCACACGTGACTTTCTTCTTCAACGGTGGCGTTGAAAACGAGTTTGAAGGTGAAGAACGTCAACTTGTTGCTTCTCCGAAAGTAGCAACTTACGACTTACAACCAGAGATGAGCTCTACAGAGCTGACTGAAAAACTGGTTGCTGCTATTAAGTCTGGTAAGTACGACACTATCATCTGTAACTATCCAAATGCGGATATGGTTGGCCACACTGGTGTATACAATGCAGCAGAGCAGGCAATCGAAGCTCTTGATGCATGTATCGGTAAAGTGGTTCAAGCTATCAATGAAGTTGATGGCCAAATGCTGATCACTGCTGACCACGGTAACGCAGAAATGATGGTAGATCCTAAGACAGGTGGTACTCATACTGCACACACCAACCTTCCAGTTCCACTTATTTACGTAGGTGACAAGAAGTTTGAATTTAAGTCAGATGGTAAGCTATCCGACCTAGCACCTACAATGCTTGATCTTGCTGGCATTGAAGTCCCAAGCGACATGACTGGTCACATACTTATTAAGTAACGTTCACCAAAAATATCGTCTAAAGAAAAAGCCTTCTAGTATTTTTATTAGAAGGCTTTTTTGTGTCATATAAATCAATCACACTTTTAGAGATAGCTATACTTTCCGGCATTTAAGTTTTTACATTGTTATTTCTTATCACTATTTTCTTTAGTTATACTGAGCGACAAATTATAAGAAAACGGATCTCCCCACCCATGATGAAACTGCCCTCCTCGCGAAAACTAGGTTTAAGCTTGTCTCGCTTACTCTTTACTTTTGCAATGGTTTATTCATCATGTGTAGTGACGGTTCATGCTGAATCGCGCAAAGAATTAAGCGGCGTCAAAAACGAAATATCTCGCCAGCAACATTCTCTAAATTCGCAAAAGAAAAAATTTAGCACCTTACAGAAGTCTTTAAAACAACAAGAGCTACAAATTAGCAAACTTGAAAAAGAGATCCGTGAAACCAAATCTTCACTCGCCCAGTCAAACGCTAAAATTGGTCAACTGGAAAATAAAATTCAGCAGCTAGAAAGTCAAAAACGTGAACAGAGTGAAAAACTAAAAGAGCTTATTCAAACCTACTATATTACTGACCGGGCCGATGCCGCTTCATCTGTATTCAATAATGATGCTGAAGCTGATCGCATGAGCCAATACTTCCAATTCCTAGCGGAGCAGCGTGCGCAGACCATCACTGATTTGGAAAATACCAAGCAAGATTTGGAAACCAGTCAGCAGCAGCTCAAGCTTGAAAAAGACAATACCGCTCAACTACTCGAAAAGCAGACCGATAAGCTTGCCAAACTCAAGTCGACTCAATCCAAACGCCAGGGAACACTGAAGAAGATAAAAAAAGATATCTCTAACGACAAGGTGTACCTGTCTGAACTACAAAGAAACGAAACTCGTTTGAAAGCTGAAATAGCCAAAGCTGAGAGACGAGCGACGATTTCAATGAATGGCTTAGCCAGCAAAAAAGGCAGACTGCCATGGCCGCTAAAAGGTCGTGTATTGCATCGCTACGGCGCTTCACAAGCTGGCCTATCAAGATGGAAAGGTATTGTCATCAATGCGAAATATGGAGAGCCTGTAAAGGCTGTCAGCTCGGGGACGATTGTTTTTTCCGACTATTTGCGAGGCTACGGTTTAGTTGTACTCATAGACCATGGTAAAGGTTATATGACATTGTATGGGTTCAACCAAACACTACTGAAAAAAGAAGGGGATAAGGTTACCACGGGTGAAACAATTGCATTGGCAGGTGATACTGGTGGGCAAGCGCAGCCTTCGCTTTACTTTGAGATTCGTAAAAATAGTAAAACACAAAACCCGCTTGCTTGGTTATCGAAGTAGTTATTGAAACATTATGCTGACATGCTGTTTGGCATTGCTGGCTGATTCAGCTCATACATAGCTGTAACGCCTTCCTCTAGAAGCTCAAGCTGCTTTTGACCAAGCTCCGTTGCTCTAGGTTTAACCATACAAATCATGTGTAGCATTCCTTGATGAATCACATGCTCGGTGACTTTAATTCGTGGAGACATTGCAGACTGATAGCTAAGCCAACCGCAAACTATCATATGTAGTGTAGTGACAAATGCTTCAATATCTGACTTCTGGATAGATAAGAAACGCAGGTCAATAAACAGTTGAATAATATTGACCAAATTCAGCTGAAGCTTTTCTTGAACTTGAATGTAATCACTGTGGAGCTGGCTATCTCGCTGTAAAATTTCCGGCAAATTAGAGTAGAAAAAGCGATACTTCCACATCAACGAGAAAATAGAACTTAGGTAATGCTTTAATAACGCTAAGCCTTCCGTGTTCCCTTCAAAAGGCGCAAAACGCTCAAGTAGCTCAGTAGAATACTCCTTGAAAATCTCTCGTATAATTTCTTGTTTATTTCTAAAGTGGTAATAGAGATTTCCTGGGCTTATATCAATATGAGCCGCAATGTGATTCGTTGTAATAGTGCGTTCACCATGTTCATTAAAGAGCTCAAGTGCGGCGTGTACAATTTTATCTCTGGTTTTCATGAAATGATAACTTCCCTTCCCTAGATTATTAACTTTATTAATATTATTAATCTTTGTACAGCGCCGTTTTTGAGCTCATATGTTACGGGTTCTTGTTTTCAGCAACAGATCAATTATTTGTGATAAGGTTTTGATAATTCGTGAACAGCATCCACAAAAATACCTGCGTTTTCTGGCGGAACATCAAGGTGTATACCATGCCCAAGGTTAAATACGTGGCCAGTATTACCTTGTCCAACCCCTTCTAAGATAGTGGAAACTTCTTGATGGATTCTCTCTTTTGGAGCGTAAAGAATCGAAGGATCCATATTCCCCTGCAGAGCTACTTTATCGCCAACACGCGCCTTAGCATTAGAAATATCAATAGTCCAATCTAGCCCAACAGCGTCACAACCGGTATCAGCAATTTTCTCAAGCCACATACCACCATTTTTGGTAAATAGCGTTACCGGCACCTGTCTATCTTCATTATGCCTAATTAGGCCATCGACAATTTTGTGCATATATTGCAAAGAGAACTCTTGATAGTCTCTAGGCGTCAACACACCACCCCAAGTATCAAATACCATCACAGCCTGTGCGCCTGCTTTTATTTGCGCGTTAAGGTAATCAATGACACTATCTGCGAGCTTATCTAAAAGAGCATGAAGGGTTGCAGGCTCTGCATACATCATCTTCTTGATTTTGGTAAACGCTTTTGAACTACCACCTTCAACCATATAAGTCGCAAGTGTCCAAGGGCTACCGGAAAAGCCAATCAGTGGAACTTCACCTTGCAGATCTTTACGAATTTGACGCACCGCATTCATCACATACTGCAACTCGCCCTCTGGATCAGGGATGCCGATTTTATCTACGTCTGCTTTGCAAGTGATCGGATTACGAAACTTAGGCCCCTCACCAGCTTCAAAATACAGCCCTAATCCCATTGCATCAGGGATAGTCAAGATATCCGAAAATAGAATTGCTGCATCAAGTGGGAATCGTTTTAAAGGCTGTAAAGTCACCTCTGAAGCTAACTCAGCATTTTTACACAATGACATAAAATCACCCGCTATTGCGCGTGTTTCTCTGTACTCAGGTAAGTAGCGACCTGCTTGGCGCATCATCCATACCGGGGTGTAATCGACAGGCTGTTTTAATAATGCTCTTAGATAACGATCATTCTTTAAATTTGTCATTGTGTTTTTCCAATATCCAGAAGTGTTTTTCGTCGCCATTTTATCACCGAATATGTCGGCGTAGATTTAGGCTTTGCTACCTAGATCATGTTCTAGAGTTTAAAATATCGACATAAATTGCCTGAGCAGAACAACAGTGATAAAAATTGCGCTGCTAGCGAAAACTAAAATAATAATCTGAGTATTTAATACTCAGCATCTCATAACGACATCTTACTTACCCCCTCCTCTCGGAGGGTTTTTTTCTTTCTGTTGCCGACCATTAATCTCTTCCACCATCGTCTCAATCATCTCCCGAGCAATCGTTCCTTTAGGAGCAAGGGTTGGAAGATCACCAATATTAAACCAATCTGCGTTATTTATCTCGGCATAGTCGGGGGTAATATTACCAGAGCAATACTCTGCAAAAAAAGCCATCATCATGCTGGAAGGAAACGCCCAGGGCTGACTGCCAAAATAGCGGATATTTTTGATAGAGAGCCCTGTTTCCTCTTTCACTTCTCTTTCAACGCACTGCTCTAATGTTTCGCCAACTTCTAGAAACCCAGCAATAACGGTATACATACCATCTCGATGACGAGCATGTTGAGCCAATAAGATCTGATCTTCTCTTCTTATTGCGACTATTACACATGGGAATATTCGTGGGTAGTGTAACGTACGGCACTCCCCGCATTGCATGGCCATATGGTTGAGATTTAAACTATTTCGGCCACCACACTGCGGGCAAAAGCGCATTGTTTGTGTCATATGACTGTACTGAATTGCTTTACTGACTAGTAAGAAAAGTTCTTGTTCAAAGTGCAGGCAGCTGCGCAGTGAGACAAACTCGAATACTTGCTCACAATCAGAGTCATTCAACCAATAAAATGGCTTCCCTCTATATTTGCCAATATAGACTGCACTTAACACGGGCAACTTCAGTGATGACGCGGAGCCAAGGGGAATTTTGTCATCTTCAAGCCAGATATCATTCCCTGAAACAACGCACCAATACGCTTCACGCTCAGCGTCATATTTTTTAAACATACACTTTCCCCTTCGCTTGCAGTTTAATCATTTTACTGGCAATCTAATTTCTTACCAGAGTTTGTATCGAATCACATTTCGAGCTATAAACTTAAGTAACAACATGAGTTTGTACACTATTAAATTCTTATATTTCAAGAATTAACGGACACAGGAATGATGCTCCGATCAAGAGGGCAAGGCCATGCTTAACAAATTTAAACAAACACAAGAACAGTGGGGTGGCTCCAGTGAAGTCATAGACCACTGGCTAGAAACTCGGCAATTAGTCATCGTAAAATACTGTCAACTGGCCTCCGGGCAACCCTGTTCAGCCCAACCCACTGTAACGACACTTCCCACTCCAAGTTCCCTCCAATCATTTTGCCAACACCTCGTCGACTATATTTCTGAAGGTCACTTTAAAATCTACGATATGGTCATGGATAAGTGGAAAGCGACAGGCTTCGAAGCTACAGATGAAATAAACCAAGCTTATGGCAAAATAGTGCTCACGACAGAGCCTCTTTTAGACTTTACCGATAAGTATGCCTCTGTCACTCAAGACGATGGTTTAGAGTCATTTGATAGCGACTTATCGTTGGTGGGTGAGATTATTGAAGCACGTTTTGAAGTCGAAGATGAGCTGATCAAATTGATCGCCGAGAGTCTCGCAGTTCCACCAGGCGCATAGACGATAACCTAGAACTCAAAGATTTAAGTAACTCCGAATAATAAATAAGCAAAAGAAAAGGCACCCTAGGGTGCCTTTCGTGCATTTAGCTATGTCGCCTATTCTCCAGAAGAGAAACCAGCGTTTAGCAATGCCGCTAGATTGTCAGTAGCTTGCTCAGCGGAAGGACCTTGTGGCTCTTCACGCTTAGTTTGACGATCTTGGTGGTATGCGAAACCTGTACCTGCAGGAATCAAACGACCAACAATTACGTTCTCTTTCAAGCCACGTAGATCATCACGCTTACCAGAAACTGCAGCTTCAGTTAGTACGCGAGTAGTTTCTTGGAACGACGCTGCTGAGATGAACGATTCAGTTGCAAGAGACGCTTTAGTAATACCTAAGATCTCACGTTCGAAACGAGCCAGCTCTTTGCCTTCTGCTTCAAGTGCGCGGTTTGCGATCTTAACTTGAGAGTATTCTACTTGCTCACCAGGTAGGAACTCTGAGTCACCAGCATGTGTAATCGTACACTTACGAAGCATTTGACGAACAATCGTTTCGATGTGCTTGTCGTTAATTTTAACACCTTGCAGGCGGTAAACTTCTTGTACTTCGTTTGCGATGTACTGAGTCACAGCGTGGATACCACGTAGACGTAGGATGTCATGTGGAGTCTCAGGACCGTCAGCGATTACATCACCACGTTCAATCTTCTCACCTTCAAACACGTTTAGCTGGCGATGCTTAGGAATCATTTCTTCATAAGTATCTCCACCCTCACGAGTGATAACTAGACGACGCTTACCTTTAGTCTCTTTACCAAATGAAACCGTACCTGTGTGCTCAGCAAGAATTGCAGGCTCTTTAGGTTTACGAGCTTCAAATAGGTCAGCAACGCGAGGAAGACCACCGGTGATATCTTTGTTTCCGCCAGATTTCTGAGGGATACGAGATAGTGTGTCACCAATGCCTACTTCAGCACCATCTTCGATGTTAACAATCGCTTTACCTGGTAGGAAGTAGTGAGCTGGCATATCTGTACCAGGGATCATTACATCTTTACCCTGCGCATCAACAAGTTTGATAGCTGGACGCATATCTTTACCTGCTGCTGGGCGAGCGGCTGCTTCTGTTACTTCACTTGAAGATAGACCAGTAAGATCATCAGTTTGACGAGAAACTGTTACGCCATCAATCATGTCTACAAACTGGATGCGACCTGCCACTTCAGTGATGATTGGCATAGTGTGCGCTTCCCAGTTTGCTACTGTTTCACCAGCTTCAACTGTCTCGTTATCACCTTTGCTTAGCATAGAGCCGTAAGGAAGTTTGTGCTTCTCTTTGGTACGACCAAACTCATCGATGATAGTCATTTCTGACGCACGAGAAGTGATAACCAGTTTCTTATCTTTGTTGATAACAAACTTAGCATTGTGAAGCTTAACAGTACCTGTTGTCTTAGCTTGGATGCTGTTCTCAGCTGCTGCTGTCGATGCTGCACCACCGATGTGGAACGTACGCATCGTTAGCTGTGTACCAGGTTCACCGATAGACTGTGCTGCGATAACACCTACTGCTTCACCTTGGTTTACAAGGTGACCACGAGCAAGGTCACGACCGTAACATTGAGCACAACAACCGAAGTCAGAGTCACAAGTAACAACAGAACGAACTCGCATTCTGTCTACTGAGTTCTCTTCCATAATCTGACACCACTTCTCATCAATCAGAGTATTACGTGGGATCAGAACTTCGTCTGTACCAGGCTTCAGTACGTCTTCAGCAACAACACGACCTAGAGCAAGCTCAGTCAGTGGAACTTTAACGTCGCCACCTTCGATATGAGGCATCATATCGACACCTTCGTGAGTGCCACAATCGTGTTCAGTAACCACAACGTCTTGCGCAACGTCTACTAGACGACGAGTCAAGTAACCGGAGTTCGCTGTCTTAAGTGCCGTATCGGCTAGACCCTTACGAGCACCGTGGGTTGAGATAAAGTACTGAAGTACGTTTAGACCTTCTTTAAAGTTCGCTGTGATAGGCGTTTCGATGATTGAGCCATCTGGACGAGCCATCAGACCACGCATACCCGCTAGCTGACGAATCTGTGCAGCAGAACCACGAGCGCCCGAGTCAGCCATCATATAGATGCTGTTGAACGACTCTTGTTGCTCATCTTCACCGTCACGGTTAACAACCGTTTCAGAAGATAGGTTGTCCATCATCGCTTTCGCTACGCGATCGTTGGTCGATGCCCAAATATCGATCACTTTGTTGTAGCGCTCACCCGCAGTTACAAGACCAGATTGGAACTGTTCTTGAATTTCGCGAACTTCTTCTTCAGCTTCTGAAATCTCAGTGTATTTCGCAGCAGGTACAACCATATCGTCGATACCAACAGATACACCAGATAGTGCTGCATAAGCAAAACCGGTATACATGATTTGGTCAGCGAAGATAACTGTATCTTTCAGGCCAAGCTTACGGTATGCCTCGTTCAACAGGGTAGAGATCTGCTTCTTACCAAGCTTTTGGTTTACAAGAGCAAATGGAAGACCTGATGGTACGATTTGCCATAGCATGGCACGACCGATAGTCGTATCGACAAGTTTGGTTTCAGTAACACTGATACCATCTTCGTCTTTAACTGTTTCAGTGATACGTACTTTTACTCGTGCGTGTAGTTCAGCGCTCTTAGTGCGGTATGCCTTTTCTGCCTCTTCAGGGCCCGAAAGGTACATGCCTTCACCTTTAACGTTGATCTTGTCTCGAGTCATGTAGTACAGACCCAATACGACGTCCTGAGAAGGTACGATGATAGGATCACCTGATGCTGGAGACAGAATGTTGTTTGTCGACATCATCAGTGTACGAGCTTCAAGCTGTGCTTCTAGAGTTAGAGGCACGTGAACCGCCATTTGGTCACCATCGAAGTCCGCGTTATACGCCGCACACACAAGTGGGTGTAGCTGAATCGCTTTACCTTCGATTAGTACTGGTTCGAACGCCTGAATACCAAGACGGTGAAGTGTTGGTGCACGGTTCAATAGTACTGGGTGTTCACGAATCACTTCGTCTAGGATATCCCAAACGATCGCTTCTTCGCGCTCTACCATTTTCTTCGCAGCTTTGATTGTCGTCGCCATGCCACGAGTTTCTAGCTTGCTGTAGATAAATGGTTTGAATAGCTCAAGTGCCATCTTCTTAGGAAGACCACACTGGTGTAGACGAAGGTATGGACCTACTGTGATTACAGAACGGCCTGAGTAGTCAACACGCTTACCAAGAAGGTTCTGACGGAAACGCCCTTGTTTACCCTTGATCATATCAGCAAGAGATTTCAGAGGACGCTTGTTAGAACCAGTGATAGCACGACCGCGACGGCCGTTATCTAGAAGGGCATCAACAGACTCTTGCAACATACGCTTTTCGTTACGTACGATGATGTCCGGAGCAGCTAGCTCTAGAAGACGCTTCAAACGGTTGTTACGGTTGATTACACGACGGTATAGGTCGTTAAGATCAGACGTCGCAAAACGGCCACCATCTAGTGGTACCAATGGACGTAGATCTGGCGGCAGAACAGGTAGAACCGTTAGGATCATCCACTCTGGGTTGTTACCAGATTGAATAAACGCTTCTACTAGCTTCAGACGCTTAGTGATTTTCTTACGCTTAGTTTCAGAGCTTGTAGACTCTAGCTCTTCGCGCATTTCTTCTGCTTCTTGATTTAGGTCCATTGTTGAAAGCAAGTCTTTGATTGCTTCCGCACCCATCTTAGCAGTGAATTCATCACCCCACTCTTCCAGACGATCTAGATACTCTTCTTCAGTCAACATTTGACCTTTTTCTAGATCTGTCATGCCTGGCTCAGTCACTACGTACATTTCAAAGTAAAGTACGCGTTCGATATCACGTAGAGGGATATCCATTAATAGACCGATACGAGACGGTAGCGATTTTAGGAACCAGATATGAGCTACTGGAGAAGCTAGCTCGATGTGGCCCATGCGGTCACGACGAACTTTAGTTTGTGTAACTTCAACGCCACACTTCTCACAGATAACACCACGGTGTTTCAGACGCTTGTATTTTCCGCAAAGACATTCGTAGTCTTTTACTGGACCGAAAATACGCGCACAGAACAGACCATCGCGCTCTGGCTTGAACGTACGATAGTTGATCGTTTCAGGTTTTTTCACTTCACCGAATGACCATGAACGGATCATGTCAGGTGAAGAAAGACCGATTTTGATTGCATCAAATTCTTCGGTCTTATGCTGTGCTTTTAGAAAGTTTAATAAGTCTTTCACATTCAGCTCCTGTAAGGAGTTAAAAGGCGCTCGGCGAGCGCCTTTCTACCAGATAATCGCTTTTCTCAATAAAGAAAGAAGGGATTATTCTTCGTCTTCTAGCTCAATATTGATACCTAGTGAGCGGATCTCTTTCAACAATACGTTGAACGATTCAGGCATACCAGGTTCCATACTGTGGTTACCGTCTACGATGTTCTTATACATCTTAGTACGGCCGTTAACGTCATCCGACTTAACAGTTAGCATTTCTTGTAGCGTATATGCAGCACCGTATGCTTCTAGTGCCCATACTTCCATCTCACCGAAACGCTGACCACCGAACTGAGCTTTACCACCAAGTGGCTGCTGAGTAACCAGACTGTACGAACCAGTTGAACGAGCGTGCATCTTGTCGTCAACTAGGTGGTTCAGTTTCAGCATGTACATGTAACCGACAGTTACAGGACGCTCAAACGCATCACCTGTACGGCCATCAAACAGTGTCAACTGACCAGATGCTGGCAAGTCTGCAAGAGTCAAAAGATCTTTAATTGATTTCTCAGACGCACCGTCAAAGACAGGCGTTGCAATCGGTAGACCACCACGTAGGTTCTTCACAAGAGTACGAACTTCTTCGTCAGTCAATGAAGCAATATCGACAGTTTGGCGAGTGTTACCCAAGTCATAGACTTTTTGTAGGAACTCACGGAACTTAGCAAGCTCTTGCTGTTCCTTAACCATCTTATTGATCTTGTCACCGATACCTTTCGCAGCCAGACCTAAGTGTACTTCTAGGATCTGACCGATGTTCATACGTGAAGGTACACCCAGTGGGTTCAACACGATATCAACTGGCTGGCCATTTTCATCGTAAGGCATGTCTTCAACAGGGTTAATCTTAGAGATTACACCTTTGTTACCGTGACGACCCGCCATCTTATCACCAGGCTGGATACGACGTTTAACCGCTAGGTAAACCTTAACGATCTTCAGTACGCCCGGAGCTAAGTCATCACCTTGAGTGATCTTACGACGCTTAGTTTCGAATTTCTTATCGAAGTCAGCTTTTAGCTCATCCCACTGCTCAGCAAGTTGCTCAAGCTGTGATTGAAGAGCATCGTCTTCTAGAGACTGCTCAAGCCACTTCTTACGATCGATAGACTGAAGCTGACCTTCGCTGAAGCCACCAGAAAGAAGTACTGCTTTAACACGAGCAAGCAAACCGCCTTCAAGGATTTGGAACTCTTCAGTTAAGTCTTTCTTAGCTTCTTTAAGCTGCATCTGCTCAATTTCTAGAGCACGCTTGTCTTTTTCTACGCCATCGCGAGTAAAGACTTGAACGTCGATGATAGTACCTGAAACAGAGTTTGGTACACGTAGAGATGTATCTTTAACATCAGATGCTTTTTCGCCGAAGATTGCACGTAGAAGTTTTTCTTCAGGAGTTAGCTGAGTTTCACCTTTAGGCGTTACTTTACCAACTAGGATGTCGCCACCCTTCACTTCTGCACCGATATAAACGATACCTGATTCGTCTAGCTTAGAAAGCGCAGACTCACCAACGTTTGGAATATCAGCTGTGATCTCTTCAGAGCCAAGCTTAGTATCACGAGCCACACAAGACAGTTCTTGAATGTGGATAGTTGTGAAACGATCTTCTTGAACTACACGCTCAGAAACTAGGATGGAATCCTCAAAGTTGTAACCGTTCCAAGGCATGAACGCGATACGCATGTTCTGACCAAGTGCAAGTTCACCCAAGTCAGTAGAAGGACCATCAGCTAATACGTCACCACGAGCCACTGTCTCACCAGGCATCACTGTTGGACGCTGGTTGATGCATGTGTTTTGGTTAGAACGCGTGTACTTAGTTAGGTTGTAGATGTCGATACCAGCTTCGCCAGGGATCAGCTCACCTTCGTTAACTTTAACAACGATACGTGAAGCATCTACAGACTGAACGCTACCACCACGCTTAGCAACAGCTGTAACACCAGAGTCAACTGCGATGTTACGTTCAATACCTGTACCTACTAGCGGCTTGTCAGCACGTAGTGTTGGTACAGCCTGACGTTGCATGTTCGCACCCATCAATGCACGGTTCGCATCATCGTGCTCTAGGAATGGGATAAGCGACGCAGCGATCGATACAACCTGGTTGGTTGCAACGTCCATATAGTCAACGTGTTCACGTGGGTGAAGACCAGATTCTCCTTTTTGACGAGCAGTGATTAGCTCATCAGCGAATGTACCTTCTTCAGTCAATACTGTGTTTGCCTGTGCAATGACAAATTGACCTTCTTGAATCGCAGATAGGTAATCCACTTCGTCAGTAACGATGCCATCAACTACTTTACGGTATGGAGTCTCTAGGAAACCAAACTCGTTACAACGAGCAAACGCTGATAGTGAGTTGATAAGACCGATGTTTGGACCTTCAGGCGTTTCGATCGGACATAGACGACCGTAGTGAGTTACGTGAACGTCACGTACTTCAAAGCCAGCACGTTCACGAGTTAGACCGCCTGGACCCAATGCAGAGATACGACGCTTATGCGTTACTTCTGATAGAGGGTTGTTTTGGTCCATGAACTGAGAAAGCTGAGAAGAGCCAAAGAACTCTTTCACTGCTGCTGAAATCGGCTTAGCGTTGATTAGGTCTTGAGGCATGATTGCATCAAGGTCACCTAGGCTCAAACGCTCTTTAACAGCACGTTCAACACGTACTAGACCAACACGGAATTGGTTTTCAGCCATTTCGCCAACAGAACGGATACGACGGTTACCAAGGTGGTCGATATCATCAACTTCACCCACACCGTTACGGATCGAGATTAACTTCTTCATCACTTCGATGATGTCAGTTTCATCCAGCGTACCGCGATCAGCAGTTTCTTCTTCACGTTCGATAGAACTGTTGAACTTCATACGGCCAACAGTAGAAAGATCGTAACGGTCTTCTGAGAAGAACAAGCTTTCAAATAGTGCTTCTGCCGCTTCTTTCGTTGGCGGCTCACCTGGGCGCATCATACGGTAGATTTCTACAAGAGCAGAAATACGATCAACCGTGCTATCGATACGCAAAGTGTCTGAAATAAATGGACCGTGGTCTAGATCGTTAGTAAACAGAACCTCTAGCGCTTTATGGCCTGCTTGCGATAGGTTCGCTAGCATTTCAAGGCTAAGCTCTTGGTTTGCAGATACGATCAATTCGCCAGTAGCTTCATTGACATAATCTTTTGAAGATACTTTGCCTACGATGTACTCAACTGGTACTTCGATGTGCTCAACGCCATCTTTTTCTAGCTGACGGATATGACGAGCTGTCACACGACGGCCAGTTTCTACGTAGGTCTTACCGTTTGCTTCAATATCAAATGATGCAGTTTCACCACGTAGACGATCTGGAACCAACTCCATTAATAGAGTTTGATCTTTCACTTCGAAATTCACTTTTTCGAAGAATAGATCCAAGATCTCGTCCGTAGTTTTACCTAGTGCACGCAAAATGATTGATGCTGGCAGTTTACGACGACGGTCAATACGTACGTATAAGTTGTCCTTAGGATCGAACTCAAAGTCTAGCCATGAGCCACGGTAAGGAATAACACGTGCGTTATATAAAACTTTACCTGATGAGTGGGTCTTACCCTTATCGCTGTCGAAGAACACGCCTGGGCTTCGGTGCAGCTGGGATACGATAACCCTCTCGGTACCATTGATTACGAAGGTACCATTGTCTGTCATGAGTGGAATTTCACCCATGTAGACTTCTTGTTCTTTAATATCTTTGACGGTACCTGCTGGCGCGTCTTTATCAAATATCACTAGGCGTAGTTTTACGCGAAGTGGTTTCGAATAAGTTACGCCGCGAATTTGACATTCTTTAACATCAAAAACTGGCTCACCAAGACGGTAGCTAACGTATTGCAGCTCAGAGTTGCCATTATAGCTCTGAATAGGAAAGACAGAACGGAATGCGGCTTCAAGGCCGTATTGCCCTTCTGGATCCTGTTCGATAAATTTGTCGAACGAATCGAGCTGTATCGATAGCAGGTATGGAATGTCCAATACTTGTGGACGAGTACCAAAGTCCTTACGGATGCGCTTTTTCTCGGTATAAGAGTAAACCATGGGGTTCCTCAGCTCGCTGATAAGTGACCCAAACTACCCAATGCATTTAAAAAATGGGGCAGTGACTAACAGCTGTTTACTGTAGTAACGTTACATTCCTTGTGAGAAATAACGTATTTTGCACGAGTACAGACGCTTAAACAGCGGGAAAATTCGCCTATACCCTACAGCGCAAAAAGGCCGGTGGTTAGTAAACCACCAGCCATTAGCCTTACGGCTATGAAATTAAATAATAATTATTTAACTTCAACAGAAGCACCAGCCTCTTCTAGTTGAGCTTTAAGAGCTTCAGCTTCAGCTTTCTCGATACCTTCTTTAAGAGGTGATGGAGCGCCGTCAACTAGAGCTTTAGCTTCTTTAAGGCCTAGACCTGTAGCACCACGTACTGCTTTGATAACTTGTACTTTGTTACCGCCAGCAGCAGTTAGGATTACGTCAAATTCAGTTTGCTCAGCAGCAGCTTCGCCTGCACCAGCACCGCCAGCTACAACAGCAGCAGCAGCAGATACGCCGAATTTTTCTTCCATTGCTTCAATTAGTTCAACAACTTGCATTACAGACATTTCTGCAACTGCGTCTAGGATTTGCTCGTTAGTAATAGACATAACAATTCTCTTTTAAGTCAACAATAAGTTTATTTTGCAACCAGTAAAAAGCAAGGCTTACGCCGCTGCTTCTTGCTTTTGATCGCGAATAGCAGCGATAGTACGTGCCAGCTTGCCAGCTGAAGCTTCTTTCATGCACATCATTAGGCGTGCAATAGCTTCGTCGTAAGTTGGTAGAGTCGCTAGTACTTCAGCGTCAGTAACTGCGCCTTCAAATGCAGCAGCTTTGATCTCGAAGTCGTCATTCTCTTTAGCGAAGTCTTTGAAAAGACGCGCTGCAGCACCTGGGTGCTCGTTAGAGAATGCGATTAGAGTAGGACCAGTGAAAGTGTCAGCTAGACACTCATAGTCTGTACCCTGAACCGCACGACGTGCCAAAGTGTTACGAACAACTTTCACGTAAACACCCGCTTCACGAGCTTGTTTACGTAGAGAAGTCATCGCGCCTACTTCAACGCCACGAGAGTCAGCTACAACTGCAGAAAGTGCACCACTGGCTGCTTCGTTGACTTCAGCAACAATTGCTTTTTTGTCTTGAAGATTTAAAGCCATCTTGGATTTACTCCTGGTTGTCGTTACACCACTCACTATTATCACAACAGTGAGAGTTATTGAGGTGCATTCCCAGAAGAAAGATAACGATTTAATAGTGAAACCACATTAATCGAGCTTTCTGTCAGTTCGGGCACCATCTACGTAGGATAATTAAGCAAAAAAACCTAAAATTAAGACTTTTGCACCTACGGTCTAGGACGGAGACTGTCTATTGTTCAAGTGAACTCAATTCAGCCCCAACCACAAATATTAGGCGCGGGATTATACACTAATTCCGCGCCTAAGCAAATATTATGCTTGTTGTGTGTTCAGGCTAGCCTGATCAACACTAACACCAGCACCCATTGTAGTAGAGATGCTGATTTTCTTCAGGAAAGTACCTTTCGCTGAAGACGGCTTAGCTTTCTTAAGAGCGATAAGAAGAGTTTCTAAGTTCTCTTTAATTTGCTCTGCAGAGAAGTTTGCTTTACCGATAGTCGTGTGAACGATGCCGTTCTTGTCGTTACGGTAACGAACCTGACCAGCTTTAGCGTTTTTAACTGCTTCAGCAACGTTAGGAGTTACAGTACCAACTTTAGGGTTTGGCATTAGACCACGTGGACCAAGGATAGTACCTAGTTGACCTACAACGCGCATTGCATCTGGAGAAGCAACAACAACGTCGAAGTTCATTTCACCCTTCTTCACTTGCTCAGCAAGATCTTCCATACCAACGATATCTGCACCAGCTTCTTTAGCTGCTTCAGCGTTAGCACCTTGAGTGAATACTGCAACGCGGATTTCACGACCAGTACCGTGTGGTAGTACAGTTGCACCACGAACGTTTTGGTCAGATTTACGTGCATCGATACCTAGGTTTACAGCAACGTCTACAGACTCAACGAATTTTGCAGTTGCTAGTTCTTGAAGAAGAGCAACAGCTTCGTTGATTTCGTATTCTTTAGTTACGTCAACTTTTTCGCGGATTACGCGCATGCGCTTAGTTAGTTTTGCCATGATATTAACCCTCTACCACTAGGCCCATTGAACGAGCAGTACCCGCAATAGAACGCTTCATCGCTTCAACGTCAGCACCAGTCATATCAGCAGCTTTAGTTTCTGCGATTTCCTGAAGTTGTGCGTCAGTAACTGTACCCACTTTTTCAGTGTTAGGACGGCCAGAGCCAGACTTAACGCCAGCAGCTTTCTTAAGAAGAACAGCAGCAGGTGGAGTTTTAGTAACGAATGTGAAAGAACGGTCGTTGTATACAGTGATAACAACTGGAGTTGGTAGACCTTTCTCTACTGATTCTGTTTTTGCGTTGAACGCTTTACAGAATTCCATGATGTTAACACCGTGTTGACCTAGAGCAGGACCAACTGGTGGACTTGGGTTTGCCATACCAGCAGCAACTTGCAGCTTGATATAAGCTTCAACTTTCTTAGCCATGATTATTCCTAAGTTTTGGGTTCAATCGCCAATCGCTCGGATCAGCTCCCCGGTTTGTCATTAAGACCTGTAAAAAGGCGCGAAATTATAATCAGATTTCGCGCCTTACACAAGCCTAAAAAGATGTTTTTTTAATCAAGTTTTTCAACCTGACCAAATTCGAGCTCGACTGGAGTCGCACGGCCGAAGATAGAAACAGATACCTTTAAGCGGCTCTTCTCATAATCCACTTCTTCGACAGTACCGTTGAAGTCAGCAAATGGGCCTTCGTTAACACGAACCACTTCACCCGCCTCAAACATAGTTTTAGGACGTGGTGCTTCACTTGCTTTCTCTAGACGATTCAAGATAGCGTCAGCTTCTTTATCCGTAATCGGTGCTGGACGATCAGAGGTACCACCAATGAAGCCCATTACACGAGGAATACTACGAACTAAGTGCCATGATTCGTCGTTCATAATCATTTGTACTAATACGTAACCTGGGAAAAACTTACGTTCGCTTTTGCGACGTTGTCCCGCACGCATTTCAACTACTTCTTCAGTAGGTACTAGCACTTCGCCAAATAGTTCTTCCATGTTGTGCATTTTAATATGCTCACGTAGCGATTGAGCCACACGACCTTCAAAGCCAGAAAATGCTTGAACTACATACCAACGTTTTTTTGGAGCTTCACTCATGAATTAGAACCCTCAAACTCCTGTTGCGAAAGAAACAAGACGAACCATGATGCCGTCAATGCCCCAAAGCGCAAGAGCCATTACAATACTTACAGCTAAAACGATCAACGTCGTTTGCATCGTTTCTTGGCGAGTTGGCCAAACAACTTTGCGAATTTCCATACGGGCTTCGCGAGCAAAACTGATCGCTACTTTACCTTTTGACGTTGTTGCAGCAACACCTAATGCGGCTGCAATAACGACAACCACACCCGCAGCGCGAATTGCTACAGACATGTCACCATACAGGTAATTTCCTACAACTGCGGCAGCAAGCAAAACGAATACAACAATCCATTTGATTGTATCAACTGCGCTTGAGCTCTCAGGAGTTTCCGCATTATTTGCTTTCATAAAACCAACCTGTGATAAGTCTTAATATATACGACAACTACCCCGCATGCGCAGGGATAACTTCCTTTACGTCACAAGATTGCTAAATTCAGTAACATTGTGACCGTTAAACGCATAAGACTATCATCTTAAACGTAAAATTCTTTGCTTAAGAACAATTCTGAAAGTTAATTCAGAGCGTTCTTTTGTACAGCGCAGAAAAAGGGCATCAAATGATGCCCTTTTTACTAGTGTTTAGTCAAATCTTAATCAAAGATTTTCGCAACAACACCAGCACCTACAGTACGGCCACCTTCGCGGATTGCGAAACGTAGACCTTCGTCCATCGCGATTGGTGCGATCAACTCTACTGTCATTTGGATGTTATCACCTGGCATTACCATTTCTACGCCTTCAGGTAGCTCGATGTTACCTGTTACGTCAGTTGTACGGAAGTAGAACTGTGGACGGTAGCCTTTGAAGAATGGAGTATGACGGCCACCTTCATCTTTAGATAGTACGTATACTTCAGACTCAAACTTAGTGTGTGGAGTGATTGAACCTGGAGCCGCTAGTACTTGACCACGCTCAACTTCGTCACGCTTAGTACCACGTAGAAGTGCACCAACGTTCTCACCCGCACGACCTTCGTCTAGAAGCTTACGGAACATCTCAACACCAGTACAAGTAGTAGTTGTAGTCTCTTTGATACCTACGATTGCTACTTCGTCACCTACTGTTAGGATACCGCGCTCGATACGACCAGTTACAACTGTACCACGACCTTGGATTGAGAATACGTCTTCAATCGGTAGTAGGAATGGTTGGTCAATTGCACGCTCTGGCTCTGGGATGTAAGAATCTAGTGCTTCTGCAAGCTCAACGATCTTATCTTCCCATTGCTTCTCGCCGTTTAGTGCGCCAAGAGCTGAACCTTGGATTACTGGTAGGTCATCACCTGGGAATTCGTACTCAGATAGAAGTTCACGAACTTCCATTTCTACTAGCTCTAGAAGCTCTTCATCATCAACCATGTCACATTTGTTCATGAATACGATGATGTATGGGATACCAACCTGACGGCCTAGTAGGATGTGCTCACGAGTTTGTGGCATTGGGCCATCTGTCGCAGCAACAACTAGGATACCACCGTCCATTTGCGCAGCACCTGTGATCATGTTTTTAACATAATCCGCGTGTCCTGGGCAGTCTACGTGTGCGTAGTGACGAGTTGGAGTGTCGTACTCTACGTGAGATGTTGCGATTGTGATACCGCGCTCACGCTCTTCTGGAGCGTTATCGATTGATGCGAAGTCTTTCGCTTCACCGCCGTATACTTTTGACAAAGTAGTACAGATTGCAGCAGTTAGAGTTGTTTTACCGTGGTCAACGTGGCCGATAGTACCAACGTTTACGTGCGGTTTCGTACGTTCAAATTTTTCTTTAGACATGAGTTGTCCCTCTAGGTACGGATTAAGGTGGCTTGAATGACCACGCAACCAAAATAGTTTGGTAATAAAGTATATATCAAAAGGAAAGCTTCATCGCTTAGAGCTGGTGCTGATACCCAGATTTGAACTGGGGACCTCACCCTTACCAAGGGTGCGCTCTACCGACTGAGCTATATCAGCACTCAAAATGAGGTGGAGCGGGCAGCGGGAATCGAACCCGCATCATCAGCTTGGAAGGCTGAGGTAATAGCCATTATACGATGCCCGCAACACGTAACTCTGAGAGCTATTTCCTTAAGAATATGGTGGAGGGGGACGGATTCGAACCATCGAAGGCAGTGCCGGCAGATTTACAGTCTGCTCCCTTTGGCCACTCGGGAACCCCTCCAAAATTTTTCGCCACTTTCTAGGTGCTTACAGACACACAAGAGAAAATGGTGCCGACTACCGGAATCGAACTGGTGACCTACTGATTACAAGTCAGTTGCTCTACCTACTGAGCTAAGTCGGCGTAAGTGGTGCGCATTCTATTGAATGATTTTCTCGCTTGCAATAGTAAAATTCAAAAAAAGCTCGATTTTATTATTTTTTGATTCAATTGATGCATTTTCGTCCAATAATTAGCTTTTTACTTTAGTAAACTCGGATTACCATTTGCTTTATCGAGCGCATCCTGTATTGTCGCTGCTCATTGTTTTCAATAGGTGTTGAGTGTCTTATGAGTCCGTACATGTCTTTTGATCGTGCAAAGTGGGCCGAGCTACGTAAATCGGTACCAATGACGTTGTCTGAAGAAGACCTGTTAGAGTTACAAGGGATCAATGAAAACCTATCTATGTCTGAGGCTGTTGAGATTTACCTGCCACTGGCTAGGCTACTCAACCTTTATATAGCGGCCAGACAAAGTCGAAACAATGTTCTGCATAATTTCCTAGACAGTAAAGAAAAAGCCCCACCGTTCATTATTGGTATCGCGGGCAGTGTCGCTGTGGGAAAAAGTACCACCGCTAGAATTTTGGAAGCGCTGCTTGCTCGTTGGGATAATCACCCAAAAGTAGAATTAGTCACTACTGATGGCTTTATTCATCCAAACAACATTTTGAACGAACGTGGCATTATGAAGCGCAAGGGCTTTCCTGAGTCCTACGACATGAAAAAGCTGGTTCAATTTGTTTCAGATGTGAAAGCATGCAAACGCCATGTTGCCGCGCCAATTTATTCCCACATTACTTATGACATTACCGACGAGAAAAAGGTGGTTGATCTGCCAGATGTGCTGATCATTGAAGGACTAAACGTTCTACAAAGTGGAATGGACTACCCCCACGACCCACATCGAGTGTTTATTTCGGACTTCCTCGACTTTTCCATTTTCGTCGATGCAGAAACACCATTGATTGAAAAATGGTATGTTGAACGATTCTTAAAGTTCAGGCAGGGTGCCTTTACTCGGCCGGGTTCTTATTTCAGCCATTACACTCTTCTTTCAGAGCAAGAGGCCATCAACGAAGCACAAAATATATGGAGCTCCATTAATGGCATCAACCTCGATCAAAATATATTGCCTACTAGAGAACGGGCTCAGCTGATCCTCAAAAAAGGCACTAACCACACGGTAGAAGAAATTTTGTTACGTAAGTAATTCAACTTACGTAACCAGCAGTACTAGATAGGAACAGGGCCATACTTGTTTTCAGCATCATCACCTTTCAATAAGCCGCACTCGATTAAAATCCAAGCACCACAAATCAGAGCGAGTAACGAGCCCCAAAGCTGAAACTGACCAGTTGCCGCCACGCCCGCAGCAGGTATTGATAAACGTCCGATAATGACAGGAATATTAAGCAGCAGCCACCAATTAGATTTACCTCTATCCTGCCAGCGTTTAGCGGTTACGGCTAAATCTGGGTAGAGCATTAACAATAAAAATATTGCTGAAATCCACTCGGCTTGCATTGGAAAAGCCTTACTCGCCATACCGACAACAAAAACAATTAGTAGATAGTAGGCAATATTCCAATACCAGAATATTGAACGGTTTATCCTACCTTTAAATGAAAATAGTACATATCTGAGATACATTACACGCGTACCTTGTTATTAATTAAGAACTTTTTGGTAGCAGGATTTATCTATATCGCGAATATCGATCGTCAAACTGTGCACTTGGCTCGCCTGTTCTTGCAATACAGTCATAAGCTGACGAGAGAGCTCTCTTTTCTGCTCCTCGTTACGCCCAGAAAACAATTCAAATCGAATATGGATAAAATCTTGGCTATCCCCTTCGCTTCCTATCAGCCAAGTATGATAACGAAGTGCTCTGGATTTTACTGACGCTTGGTCAAATAAACCACTGTCTATTGCAGCTTTATGTAGATCCTCTAGCAATCCTTGCACATTAACCCTTTCATCAACGGAGTTTGAATACTCTAAAATGAGGCTTGGCATACCGCATCCTTCAGTTTGCGTAAGTAGTTCTGTATGTATAACAGCCTCAATTACAGAAAACAAATGTGAAAAATTAGAGCGTAGCTTTGCTAAGTAGTAAGTTTGCGTAACGAAAAGATGGTAAAAGACATGATTGTAGTCATGATCTGCAGATACATATCTGTTATATTCTTTCACAATTACGATTGTTATTTACATTAATAAATTTGGAGATATTCCTATGCGTCGTCCTGTAGTGATGGGTAACTGGAAACTAAATGGCAGCAAAGCAATGGTAACTGAGCTGCTAACTGGTCTTAATGAAGAGCTTGAAGGTGTAACAGGCGTTGACGTTGCAGTGGCTCCACCAGCACTTTATATCGATCTTGCTGAGCGTCTAATCAAAGAAGGCGGCAACAAAATCATCCTAGGTGCACAAAACACTGATGTGAACAACAGCGGTGCGTACACTGGTGACATGTCTCCTGAAATGCTAAAAGATTTCGGTGCAACTCACATCATTATCGGCCACTCTGAGCGTCGTGAATACCACAACGAATCTGATGAGTTTGTAGCTAAGAAATTCGCTTTCCTAAAAGAGAATGGCCTAACACCAGTTTTCTGTATCGGTGAATCTGAAGCTCAAAACGAAGCGGGTGAAACTGAAGCTGTTTGTGCTCGTCAAATCGACGCAGTTATCAACGCTTACGGCGCAGAAGCACTAAACGATGCAATCATCGCTTACGAACCAATCTGGGCTATCGGTACTGGTAAAGCAGCTACAGCAGATGACGCACAGCGCATCCACGCTTCTATCCGTGCACACATTGCTAAGAAAGACGCAGCAGTTGCTGAACAAGTTATCATCCAATACGGTGGTTCTGTTAAGCCAGAAAACGCAGCATCTTACTTCGCTCAACCAGACATCGACGGCGCTCTAGTTGGCGGTGCATCTCTTGACGCGAAAAGCTTTGCAGCTATCGCTAAAGCAGCAGCTGAAGCTAAGTAATATCTATTACTCATAGATAGTAATTTTGAAGGCCAGCGATAAACTCGCTGGCCTTCGTTGTTTCTCGTAGTCTCAATTGAAATTATCGAGTATTCTAGCCCTTTGTTGCTACTACTCTCCCTTCCATGCAAGATAAACACGGCCTACTGACTGCCCCTATAAGAAATGTGCTAAGGCGAATGACGATACCTATGATTTTCGGCATGGTATCGATACTGATGTTCAACCTAGTCGACACTTTCTTCATTTCATTGCTTGGCACACAAGCTTTGGCCGCGATCAGCTTTACTTTTCCAGTCACATTTGCTGTCAATTGCATTACGATGGGTATTGGCGTAGGCCTATCAACATCGCTAGGGCGACTCATTGGCCAAGGCAATCACGAAGACGCTGCTAAACTATCTACCCACGGAATATTGCTAGCGATAGTACTGATAGTTTGCGTTTCTGTTGTTGGCTTTTTTACTATCGATCCGCTCTTTACGTTACTTGGAGCAACACCGAATACCTTGCCACTAATCAACCAATACATGCAGATTTGGTATCTCACGATTCCTCTGCTTGTGATACCAATGGCAGGAAATAGTGCTATCCGCTCTACGGGTGATACCAAAGCACCAGCTATATTTATGATCATTGCTGGTGTCATGAATGGCTTGCTTGACCCGATTTTGATTTTTGGCTGGGGCCCAATCCCAAAACTGGGCATTCAAGGTGCCGCTATAGCCAGCGCGATTAGCTGGTTAAGCGCTTTAATTCCTTCAATTTATTTCCTAGCAAAGCGCTATCAGTTATTAACCTTTCCTCACTTTGCCACACTTTGGCAAGACTGGTCTCAAGTACTAAAAATTGGCACCCCTGCGGCTATAACCAACGCAATGAATCCTATTTCGGGGGCGCTCATTATGATGGTGCTGGCAACCTATGGTACGGATGCGGTCGCCGCCTATGGAGCAGCGCAAAGAATTGAGTCAATTCTCATTATCGTACTGATGTCACTTACCTCTGCGCTTACGCCATTTATGGCGCAAAATCTGGGCGCAAAAAAGCCCCATAGAAGCTTTGCTGGTATGTTGCTCAGTATGAGGTTTTCCATTCTATTCCAGCTGCTGATTTTTGTAATGTTGGTACCTGCAAGCCTTTCACTAGCTGCCATATTTTCCAAGGATCAATCTGTGCAGCACATGATTTGGTTATATTTGATCATCGTACCTGTCAGCTATGGGTTTCAGGGAGTTGTAATGATGCTGGTGTCTAGCTTAAACGCACTCCATCAGCCAATGAAAGCTTTGCAGTGTAGCGTCATACGACTATTTGGTGTGATTCTGCCAAGCGCATTTCTTGGCAGCTATTTTTATCAGGTCGAAGGGTTATTTGCAGGGATCGCGTTAGGTAATATCGCAGGTGGAATCGGTGGTTATTTGTATGGGTTAAGGCTTAGGACGAAATACAGCTCTCCCAATACCGAAGCATCAGGAGAGTAATTTCGAAGAGCTAAGTACGATTTAAAGCTCGTCTTCCTCTACTTCAAAATCCACGTTGAGTGGCTCTTGCGACAAAATAACACCCGTATTATCAGCGTAGACATAGTCCTCTGGTAAGAACGTCACCCCACCAAAATTAACAGGTACTTCTACTTCACCAACACCGTGCTGCGCTGCTCCCACTGGTACAGATGCGAGAGCTTGGATACCAATACTCATGTCTTCTAGCTCATCGACTTCACGAACGCAGCCATAAACAACAATACCCTCCCAATCGTTCTCTTCAGCGAGAGAGGCCAATTCCGCATCAATAAGTGCTCGACGAAGTGAGCCACCGCCATCAACTAACAGTATGCGACCTACACCATCTTGCTCCAAGACTTCGCGAATCAAACTATTGTCCTCGAAGCATTTGACCGTAGTAATTTGACCAGCAAACGAAACGCTGCCACCGAAGTTACTGAACATAGGTTCAACAACGTCAACTTGATCGATGTAAATATCACAAAGTGCAGAGGTGTTGTATTCCATAGCAATTTTTCTCGTACCGTTAGTCACCTAAATCGAGTATATAGGCTGTTTAAGCCAATGCAATGATAAAACTCAATTAAGAGGTTATTGTTTGAGCAATTATCACGCCCGAAAATAGCAGATTCGTCAACAGTGAGCACTTGACAATAATTGGCATCATCGGGGCAATTTGCGCTGGTTTTTCACTAGTCCAAACACTTTTACCATGCTTGATAAGTAGCACAGCAGAAAGTAGAAAAGGAATACTAATCCAAAGAGGCTTGGGCTGAGACGTCAAATAAATAGCAAATGCTAAAAAAGCGCAAACTAGTAGTAGCAAATGATAGCGTTTGGCACCTTGCTGTCCTAATCGTACCGCAACCGTTCTTTTGCCGCATGCTGAGTCATTTTCTATATCTCGCATGTTATTTACATTAAGAACTGATACCGCCAAAAGTCCGCAACCAATGGCAGGAAGAGCAAGTAAATAGTCAACAGTACCTGTGTGCAGAAAGTATGTGCCCGCTACACCAAGTAGACCAAAGAACAAAAATACTGAAATGTCCCCTAGCCCAACATAGCCGTACGGCTTATTTCCCATGGTATAAGCGATAGCAGCTAATATGGCCAAAATACCTAAAGCTATAAAGATGAGTATATTTTGCAGGCTATCTAGCGCATGAAAAATAAGGAGAAAACCAGATGCCACCGTCAATATGATGTTGATGGTTATGGCTTGCTTCATTGTGGATTGGCTGACCAGCCCTGATTGTACAGCTCGCTTAGGACCAATACGATTTTCATTGTCGGTACCTTTGACCGCATCACCGTAATCATTGGCGAGGTTAGACAAAATCTGCAGTAAGGTCGCGGTAATAAATGCCATAGTCGCGACAAACCACGAAAAATGGCCAGTAGAATATGCAAGCACGCTCCCGGTCAATATAGAGATCAGTGCAAGTGGTAGGGTTTTAGGTCTAGCAGCTTCCAGCCAGACTCGAAAAGACTGTTTCATGCTCCTTATAATAGTCTTTGAATATCACACAAAAATTGTGCCACATCATATTTTTACCAGTAAATAGGGCCTATTGGCATCAAAACCAATAGGCCCTATATCAAACCAGTTAGGTAAATTAGCTAGTGATTACTTTACGCGACCAACGTATTCGCCAGAACGAGTATCAACTTTGATCACTTCACCAATTTGGATAAACAGAGGAACACGAACAACAGCACCAGTTGTTAGAGTTGCTGGTTTACCACCTGTACCTTGAGTATCACCTTTTAGGCCAGGATCAGTTTCAGTTACTTCCAGCTCAACAAAGTTTGGTGGAGTCACAGCAATTGGATTGCCGTTCCAAAGAGTCAGCATACAAGTGTCGTTTTCTACCAACCACTTAGCATTCTCACCAACCGCTTTCATGTCTGCAGCGATTTGTTCGAAAGACTCGCTGTTCATAAAGTGGTAGAATTCGCCGTCGTTATACAGATAATCTAGGTCAGTATCCATAACATCAGCAACTTCAACTGTTTCGCCAGACTTAAATGTTTTTTCTAAAACTTTACCAGAAAGCAGTTTACGGATTTTTACGCGGTTGAACGCCTGACCTTTACCTGGTTTTACATACTCGTTTTCGAGAATGACACAAGGCTCGTTATCAAGCATAATTTTGAGACCGCCTTTAAATTCATTCGTGCTAACAGTAGCCATTTTTTCCTCTTTACCATTCTTCGAGTTAATTTCAATGCCACACATAATAACCCGAAAAGTCGATTCTGTTGAGCAAAACTGGATCAAGCAATTAGCAAATTCCTTTACTGATCCTATTAAGCTATTAAAACATCTGCAATTAGACCCTACTTCTTACCTTGAAGGAGCAGAGGCTAGAAAGCTATTTTCGCAGCGGGTTCCTGTTAATTTTGTCGAGAGAATGGAAAAAGGCAATCCAGATGACCCTTTGCTAAAGCAAGTATTGCCGATTGCCGAAGAATTTCAAACACACTTGGGATACTCAGAAGATCCACTTGAAGAGCAAAACAATTCGACTCCCGGATTACTACACAAATACAAAAATAGAGCGTTACTCATCGTCAAAGGTGGATGCGCGATAAATTGTCGCTACTGCTTTAGGCGTCATTTCCCGTACCAAGACAACAAAGGCAATAAATCGGTTTGGCAACGTAGCATAGAATATATTGAAGGCTCTAAAGATCTTAATGAGGTGATCTTATCTGGTGGCGATCCTCTGATGGCAAAAGATCATGAACTAGAATGGTTGATCGGCGCTATTAGCGCCATTCCGCACATAAAAAGACTCAGAATACACACTCGATTGCCTGTTGTAATTCCTGAAAGGGTTACAAAAGAGCTTTGCCAATTGTTCAGCCAAACAAGACTGCAAGTCATCATAGTTACCCACATCAATCATCCAAATGAAATTCATACGGAATTGAAACAATCGATGGCCAAATTGAAAGCCAGTAACGTAACTCTACTTAATCAGAGCGTGTTGTTGAAAGGAGTCAATGACTGCGCGATAGTGCAAAAGTCGCTAAGCGAATCACTGTTTGATGCAGGTATTCTGCCGTATTACTTACATGTATTAGATAAAGTACAAGGTGCGGCGCATTTTTACGTTTCAGACGATAGGGCCAGAGAAATCATGGCAGAACTAATTAAAGAAGTGTCAGGATATTTAGTGCCTAAATTGGCTCGTGAGATCGGCGGCCGAGAAAGCAAAACTCCCCTCGACTTGCATCTTGAATAGATAAGCTCAAGGAATCAGCCCTTTCCACATAAAAAAACGCCAGCTAACAAGCTGGCGTTCTAAATAAAAGCTGATTTTAATTAGAATAGCTCTTTCGCTACTTCAAACAAATCATTGCGCACTGGACGCTTCATGTTCTCAATAGCATCAATGATGTCATGGTGAACCAATTCTTCTTTTTGGATACCAACACAACGACCACCTTGGCCTTCTAGTAGCAAGTGTACTGCGTAGTTACCCATGCGAGATGCAAGTACGCGGTCGAATGCTGTAGGACGACCACCACGTTGAATATGGCCTAGAACCGTTGCGCGAGTTTCACGACCAGTCGCCGTTTCGATCTCTTTTGCTAGTTCATTCGCGTCCATCATTAGCTCAGTAAGAGCAATGATCGCGTGTTTCTTACCTTTCTTAATACCATCTTGCAGGTTGTCGATAAGCTGCTGCATATCTAATCCAGTTTCTGGAGTAATGATGTATTCACAACCACCAGCGATAGCAGAAGTTAAAGTCAAATCACCACAGTGACGACCCATGATTTCGACGATAGAGATGCGTTGGTGAGAAGAAGATGTGTCACGTAGACGGTCAATCGCGTCAATAACAGTATTTAGAGCGGTTAAGTAACCGATTGTGTAGTCAGTACCAGCGATATCGTTGTCGATAGTGCCCGGTAGACCGATACAAGGGTAACCCATTTCAGTCAGCTTCTTCGCACCCATGTAAGAGCCGTCACCACCGATAACAACCAAAGCATCGATACCATGCTTTTTAAGGTTCTCAATGGCTTTTTCACGAACTGGAACTTCTTTGAATTCAGGGAAACGAGCAGAGCCTAAGAAAGTACCGCCACGGTTAATAACATCTGAAACACTTGAACGATCGAGTTTTGCAATGCGATCTTCATAAAGTCCCAAATAACCGTCGTATACGCCATATACTTCCAACCCTTTCGATAGCGCTGTACGTACTACGCCTCGAACTGCTGCATTCATCCCTGGAGCGTCTCCGCCACTCGTTAAAACGCCGATCTTCTTAATCATGGTCACCCTCGATCTTTGGATATTTTTTAATCAAGTTACGATTGAATGTTATACCCAAATCACCTCGTTGTGCAGGTTACTTGGGTATATTTCTACAATCGATTTTATGGTGCATTATGTTACATCTACTAAGTAGGAATACTACTTTTATTTGCACTAAATCACGTAACTTTTCTACTTTTGTAAAAGTATTACAGCTTTATAGTGCTTTTTTGTTGATACACATCAGGATCAGTGCGGATTGCAACCGCTCAACATTCAACCATTAATAGCAGAAATAAAACTACCAGTCTTGATTCTTCTGTACTTTTTCAGCGCCCAATACTGCCGAGTAAGGATCTTGATGGATCAATACATCCGCTTCCGGAAAGAGCTCCAGTAACTTCTTCTCCACCTCGTCTGAAATACGATGTGCTTCGATAAGCGGAAGCTGATCCTCTAGCTCCAAATGAAGCTGAATAAAGCGTGTTGGACCTGACATGCGGGTTCTGAGCTGATGTACCCCAAGGACATCATCAACTGACAAGCAGCAAGTTCGGATCTGCTTAATCTCTTCGTCTGGTAGCTTTCTATCAAGCAAGGTTTGAATCGCATTCATCACCATTTTGAAAGCGCTATATAGAATATAGAAGCCTAATCCAATGGCGAACACAGCATCAGCTTGTTTAATACCAACCCAAGTGAGTACTAAAGCAATCAAAATAGCGATATTTAAGTAGAGATCCGATTGATAGTGCAGAGAATCAGCAGCAATGGCTTGGCTACCCGTTTTCTTCACAACGTATTTTTGAAAGCGCACCAAAGCATAAGTCACCACAATAGCAAAGATACTTACATACACCCCCACTTGTGGTGAGTGCAACTCTGCTGGACGGAACATGCGTTCAATACCATTTAAAATCAGGAAGCAAGCCGACCCTGATATAAACATTGCTTGTGCCAAGGCCGCTAGAGACTCTGCTTTACCATGTCCAAAGCGATGTTCTTTATCGGCTGGCTGAAGTGAATAGCGAATAACGATTAGATTCACCACCGATGCTGAGATATCGAGAAGCGAATCAATTAATGATGCAAGTAAGCTTACTGAGCCTGTCACCCACCAAGCAAAAATTTTAAAAACTAGCAATATTGTCGCGACGATTGTCGCAGTCCATGCCGCAGAAGTGACAAGACGAGCGTATTCATTTTTCATAGTTTATGAGTATTAATTGTTATAAAAGACTGACGTGTTCAATTATAACTTCAAATATTCAAATAGCTCGACAAATGTGACGTAAATACAAAAAAATGACACTAAATACAGCAAAAACACCACCTACTGCAGCGAAATAACAAAACAATTAAGAGCGACATTGAGAAGCTTTTTTATTCTCAAGTTGGATATAATCCGCTTTTTGTTTATCTGTTAACAAGTCAAACATCGCATGTTGCTGTTCCATCACGCGCAAATTTAGATATGCCTGCGAGTCTGCCATTTTATGGGTCAATTGATTGGCAGCACGCTCATCCAACTTCTTCGCTAGAAGTAACTTTTGTATTTCAATTCTATACGCTTGGCGAACTTTTCTTCCCTTTACAAGTTCTTCCTTAATTACATTTCTGTCCACCAACTCCAAGTTCGCTAATTGAACTTTTTGTTTGTTGGTCAAATCAAGCTTATGAAATGTGTCCATGTCTAAACCAAATCCACATTCGTTTTTCAATGCTGGAGAGTTACCAAAATTGGCAGAATACGCATTGTGTGAAAGAGGAATTACAAATAGCGCGGTGAAGAGTGAGATATACATTTTTGTCGGCTTCATATATCAATCTAAACTCATGTTACAAAAAGCATAAGCAGAATAATGATAAGAACGCAAAGAAACGTAAGTGATTTGTAAATGTGAGTAAAGACAAAGGGAGGAGCTAGAAATCTAGCACCTCCTTACTTCATATCATATGTGCTTTAAACCTAGAGTCGGTTAACTGCGGCATTGCTCCATTTTTGCTTGCTCAAGCTGAACATATTTTGTTTTTTGAGCTGGTGTCAGAACATTGAGCATATCGTGTTGCTGTTTCATTTTTTCAACCCGTTGTTGAACTTGTGCTTCAGCCATTTGTTTAGCTAACGCATCAGCAGCATTTTGATCAAAGTTGTCAGCTAAAACCAACTTTTGAATTTGATCATGATACGCTTTACGTGCCTCAGCATTTTTCTGGAACTCTTCTTTCCTTTCTTGCTTATTGGCTTGCTTCATATCTTTCAGCTTATCTTTTTGCTCTTGGGTGAGATCAAGCTGTTTCATCACACTGCGGTCGATACCAGGACGGCACTTGTTCTTACCACGGTGACCATCTTTTCCACCATAGGCAAACACACTTGCAGAGCCCACGATCAATGGGAGAATTACAGCGGACAATATTAGTTTATTTTTAGTTTTCATAGCGATACCTTTCGTCTGATTGAATATAGCAGCTGTAATTCACAGTGCTTAGGTATAACATTAATCGCTGGGGAGTAAAGCAACGTAAGGCAAGCGTAAAGAATCGTAAAGAGCACATTTAGTACTCATTGTTCGTGACAAATCCGAGTAATATATAGTTAAAAGAAACTGAACATCACTGGAAAAGAGTATGGCAAATATCTTGTTAATTGACGATGACATCGAACTCACCAGCTTACTTAAAGAGGTGCTTACCTTTGAGGGGTTCAACGTGTCAGAAGCTAATGATGGTGAAGCTGGCTTGGAAAGCCTTAATGAACAAACCGACTTGATATTGCTAGATGTGATGATGCCAAGATTAAACGGTATCGAGACTTTGAAACGCCTACGAGAGAAATGGGAAACCCCTGTTCTTATGCTAACAGCCAAAGGTGAAGAGATAGATCGAGTGATCGGCTTAGAGCTTGGAGCTGACGATTACTTACCCAAACCTTTTAGTGATAGAGAACTTTTGGCAAGAATCCGAGCTATACTGCGCCGTACGGACACCAAATCGACGTCAAAAGCGAACGAATGCCTAAAATATCAAGATATTCACGTCTACCCGGGAAAACAAGAAGCGTATTGCCAAGAGCAGTTACTTGATTTGACCACAACAGAGTTTGCTCTTTTAGCACACTTTGTTCAGAACCCGGGAGAAGTAGCCACCAAGGAAACCCTCAGTCTCGACGTCTTGGGAAAAAGATTATCAGCTTTTGATAGAGCGATTGATATGCATGTTTCAAACCTGCGCAAGAAGCTACCTGAACGCGAAGATGGAAAACCTCGAATCAAAACGCTGCGAGGTCGTGGCTATTTACTCGTTGAGAATTGATCATGCGATTCCCAAAAATCACTAGCCTATATGGACGTATTTTTGCCATCTTCTGGTTCACCATGTTGATGGTACTTGTGGCGGTTTTGTACTTATCTCATCTCGATCCTCGCAAGCAAAGAGACATTCCACCTTCTCAGATGATCAAATATGAGCGAATTCGGGACTATATAGAGAGCAAGTATCAGCAAGAGCCAGATCTGCAAAAGATAATCCGTGATTTCAATCGCCAAGCTCGGCCACAAAAATCCAATCGACCAAGCCTATTTCTTGCAGACTTAAGCGGTAACATATTGACTGGCAAAGCCAGAAAAGCGAACCACTTTCGCGAACTGAGAAACTTTGTCACCGGCTACAGCGGCACAACTCCAAAACAGAGGCTTTATGGCCATTACCTGATTGCTGGCCCACTCACGATAAATTTAGCCGATCAGGACTTATTGTTATTTTTTGGTACTCGTTGGAACCAGCCTCCACCATTTTTGCTGCAGCTATTTGATAAGCCACTTCAACTACTGCTCGCCGTCATGGCCGTAAGTACACCACTACTGCTTTGGTTAGCATGGGCATTGAGTCAACCTGCACGCAAGCTAGAACGAGCCGCTCAACGAGTGGCTAAAGGTGAGTTTGTTGTCGATCATGATTTAGAAACGGGCACCACTGAGTTTCAACAAACAGGTAAGAGCTTCAATCAGATGGTGGAAGCTGTCAATCAGATGTTGTCGGGGCAGCAAAGATTACTATCAGATATCTCTCATGAATTGCGCTCTCCTCTGACTCGCTTGCGCATGGCGAATGCTCTGGCAACCCGAAAATTAGGCGAAAGCTCTGAACTATCGCGAGTCGATACCGAAGCTCAGCGATTGGAGCAAATGATTGGCGAATTATTGGAGCTTTCCAGAATGCAGGCCAATAGTCACTTGGAACGTGAAACTCAACCTATCTCAAGTTTGTGGGAAGAGATTCTTAAAGATGGTCAGTTCGAAGCAGAGCAAATGGGCAAAGCGCTCAAATATTCTGACATCCCCAACGTGACAGTTTCTGGCAATCCTAAGCTTTTGATGAGCGCCGTAGAAAACATCATTCGCAATGCTATTTACTACGGAAAAGATCGCGTCGAAGTACAAATCTATACATCAAAAGACAAACTATATATTTCAGTCAGTGACAATGGTTCGGGTGTGCCGGACAGCGAGCTTCAAGATATTTTCAGACCATTTTATCGAGTATCCACAGCGAGAGACAGAAACAGCGGGGGAGCTGGACTAGGCCTAGCCATTACTGAGAGTGCCATCAGGCAACACAATGGCTCGATAACCGCCAGTCGCAGTGACTTAGGGGGCTTAAACGTCCTAATTCAACTGCCATTAAATAGCTAAACTCTGCTTGGCGATAGGTGAAGTGGCCTTTATACTGCCATTTCCCTTGTCTAAGTGAATGAAACTATGTTCGATATTGCCCTTTATGAACCAGAAATCGCCCCAAATACGGGCAATATTATTCGTCTATGCGCAAATTGTGGCGCTCGCCTGCATTTGATTGAACCACTAGGGTTTGATTTAGAAGAAAAGAAACTGCGCAGAGCTGGCTTGGACTATCACGATCTAGCGAACGTGAAAAGGCATAAAGACTTCGACGCATTCATCCAATATTTGCAGCAGGAAAAAACTGAAGGCTATCGGATTTTTGCCTGCACAACCAAAGCCACTGGCCACCATGTCGATGCTTCATATCAAAATGGTGATGTACTGCTATTTGGCCCAGAAACTCGTGGCCTACCTGCTGAAATCATTGAAGGGCTGCCGCTAGAGCAGCGTATTAGAATACCTATGATGCCAGAGGCAAGAAGCCTTAATCTTTCAAATGCAGTAGCAATCATCGCATTCGAAGCTTGGAGACAGATGGGGTTTGAAGGCGCACAGTAACTGCAGCAACCTATTCTAACGCCATTGTTTCTCTATAGCGCCAACTCCAAAGCTAAAATCGAGCAGCTTCTTGCAACTCCTTACCAAGAAGCTCTACCAAACTTGCTGCACCCATACTGCGAGTAAGACGACAGCTTTGCCCAGCCCACAAGCTTTGATGATCGCAAGACTCTATCTGTTTAGAGTGCTGTCTCAATGGTCCAGTCACCGAATTAATGTACGGAAATGGAGGGATTTCATCCTCCATTTTTTCGAATAGCTTGGTATGTCTATTGGCAATTCCTCTTGCTAACTTGCCGGAAAAAGAGCGCGTTAATATGGTATCTGTATCCTGAGCACACTTTAGTGCTGAACGCCACGAAGCCGTCACGTTTGCTTCCTGACACCCAAGGAAAGCAGTTCCAAGCTGGCCGGCAACAGCGCCTAATACCATTGTCGCCATCACTGACTTTCCCGTCATTAATCCGCCTGAAGCTATGACGGGAATATCGATAGCGCCAGACACGAGTTGCAACAGTGAGATTAGTCCTATCTGCTCTGAAGGTTTTGCTTGTGGATCAAAAGAGCCTCTGTGACCTCCGGCTTCATAGCCTTGAACAATCAGTGCATCAACTCCTGCATCTTGCGCTTGCTGTGCTTCCACAAGGTTGGTGACCGTTATCCATACTTTACCGCCATAACTCTGGATTCTTTCAATCTGTTTTCTATCTGGAACACCAAAGGTAAAAGATATGATTGGCACTTGATGCTCAATAAGGACTTCGAGTTGCTTGGAGAACAAATCCTCTATCATTGGATATTTGCTAGGTGTCTCGATACCGAATTGTTCAAACAGCTTCATGTATTGAGAGATTGCCGGATTCGTTGCTTCCCAAGCAGGTGCTGGTGGCACGTCAAAACAAAAAAGATTGGCAGAAAAAAGGGCGGATGTTCTCTTCTTTACCGCTTTAATATCATGATCCAGTTGCTCAACAGACATATATGCTGCACCAAATGAGCCAATTCCTCCGGCATTACACACCGATGCAACTAACTCAACGGTAGTGATACCACCAGCCATTGGTGCTTGTATGATTGGATACTGAATGTCATAGCAACGCAGAAACTCTTTTACATGTTTTGGATACATAGTCACCTTCCCAACTAGATCTAGAAAATAATCAAGATAATTGTCTTCTCTACACTGTAGAAAATCTAAGGCATTAATAAAAATAAATTATTTTGATTGAAACATTCAATATACGAGATACTTCTGCACTGCAAAATAGAATCCACTAAAAAGTTTGCTCGCACTTTATTAAGTTACCGTAGCTTAGTTGGATTTAAAAACATTTGGTATTGACTGCTAAAAATTGCAGCATCATGTAAAAGAGATTGGAGAATCGATTAATTTCTTGATAATAATTAAAAATATCAAAAGACTAGCAATAGAGAGTAAAACTCATGGCTAATAGTAAAGTCTCTATTTTTTATCTATTTACCTCTTGGTTATTGACCGGCTTTATTGTCTCTACTCTAGCTATTTTCCATCCAAAGAACATTGTACACTTCTTATTGAAGCTTGGTATTTCTCTCACTTTTGTTACTCGTAGAGAGCTGTGTGTTGTTTTTCTTATTTCACTCTCTGTATTTATATTGCTACTTATATTGATGACTTGGAAGAAGTAACCAGCTGAGTCTAATTGAGCTTATCTCTATCTTGGTCATCTTTCTTCTCATACTCACCTTCAAAGGTATTCCCATCACCATTGAAAGGCCCTTTAGAAAAGCCTTGTCCGGATACTTTAAACTCCGCTTTGCTTAGCACGTATTTTGCGAGCCTTGCTCTTGGTGCAGGTAGCAAAAGTACCATTCCCATAAGATCGGTTAAAAACCCCGGAGTAATAAGCAAAATACCAGCAAGAGCCAGCATAACTCCTTCAAAAATCTGTTCTGTCGGCACAACTCCTTGCTGAATTTTCTTCTGAACCGACATCAGCGTTTGTAAGCCTTGGCTACGAACTAAAGAGGCGCCAACAAAAGCACTGACTAACACTAAACCCACTGTTGGCCATAGCCCAATAACACTCCCGACTTGCACAAAAATAGCAATTTCGAGGACGGGCACAACAATAAACATTAAAAAGAGAATGGCAAACATAGATACTCCTCCAATTTCATCTATAAACAATATACCCCATTTACCTAAAGATGCGAGTTTCCACCATAGGATTGCTAGCTTTTCAGACAGCCTCTTATGTGGGGTTAAAATTTGTGCACTTTTTAGTTAACTATATAAAAAAGATTCTCATTAGCCTTCTCAAAGTTATCATTTTAATTAACATATCGACAATTTGTGCTAAAACGGGTATTTATCACCCATAGAACCACATTAAAACCCCATAATGGTTATGAATCATTCATTTTAAAAACATAATTATTCTCGAGTTGTAACAATTTTAGAAAAGGTGATCTAGCCGCTTTATTTATAGACTTTGCGGAGTATTATTACCCCAACTAATGCAAGGACGAATTTTAAAGAAGTCCATGTGCAGAGTGCTAAAACAATAAATACAAATTGAAACACTACTAGAATAACGATCTGAGGACATTGAGATGGTTACCCTGCCAGAATCACAAGAAACAAAACCACAAGAAACACGCATTGAAGAAGACCTACTAGGTCAAAGACATGTCCCAGCGGATGCCTACTACGGTATTCATACTCTACGAGCTTGTGAGAACTTCAACATTTCCCGTGCGACAATTTCAGATGTACCTGAGTTTGTTCGTGGTATGGTTATGACAAAGAAAGCAGCAGCTCTAGCAAACAAAGAGTTAGGTGTAATTCCAAGCAATGTCGCTGACTACATTATCCAAGCCTGCGATCTAATTTTGGAAACAGGCAAATGTATGGACCAGTTCCCATCGGATGTATTCCAAGGTGGCGCAGGTACTTCAGTGAACATGAACACCAATGAAGTGATTGCAAACTTAGCTCTTGAGCTGATGGGCAAAGAAAAGGGTGAATATGAGTTCATCAACCCTAACGACCACGTAAACAAGAGCCAATCTACAAACTGTGCTTACCCTACTGGCTTCCGTATTTCAGTGTTCAATAGCGTTAAAAAACTAACCAATGCGATTGAATACCTGAAAGCTTCTTTTGAACTGAAGAGCCAAGAGTTTAGCAAGATTCTGAAAATGGGCCGTACCCAGCTTCAAGATGCTGTGCCTATGACGGTTGGTCAAGAGTTCCACGCTTGGGCTGTAACACTAAACGAAGAAATTCGTGCTCTAGAATATACGTCGAAATTACTACTTGAAGTGAACTTAGGCGCAACAGCCATTGGTACTGGGCTTAATGCTGCTCAAGGTTATCAAGAGCTAGCGGTCAAACATCTTGCGGCTGTTACTGGCCTAGAATGTGTTGCAGCAGAAGATTTAATCGAAGCGACTTCAGATTGCGGCGCCTACGTGATGACTCACGGTGCAGTGAAACGACTAGCGGTCAAGCTTTCTAAAATCTGTAATGATTTACGCCTTCTTTCTTCAGGTCCACGTGCAGGCCTAAATGAGCTAAATCTTCCAGAACTGCAAGCTGGTTCTTCTATTATGCCTGCCAAAGTTAACCCTGTAGTTCCAGAAGTCGTCAACCAAGTGTGCTTTAAGGTTCTTGGTAACGACAACACGATCTCATTTGCAGCAGAAGGCGGTCAGCTGCAATTAAATGTCATGGAACCAGTGATTGCGCAAAGCATGTTCGAGTCTTTGGACATTCTAACCAATGCCTGCGTTAACTTGAGAGAGAAGTGCATTGACGGCATTACAGTTAACAAAGAAGTATGTGAAAGTTATGTGCACAACTCCATTGGTATCGTGACTTACCTAAACCCATACATTGGTCACCATCAAGGCGATATTGTTGGCAAGATTTGCGCGGAAACAGGTAAGAGTGTTCGTGAAGTAGTATTGGAGCGTGGTCTACTCACTTCCGAAGAATTAGATGAGATCTTATCTATCTCCAACTTTATGCACCCGAAATATAACGCTAAGCGATACAAATAATAAAAATTGGGCTCTCTTAGGAGAGCCCTTCCTCTAGCTATTCTCTCCTATATCTCAAGTCTTTTTGGCTACCTAATACATTTTCTAAGCGTTTAGTACGTGAATGTTTAGAAAATTGAAGTTTAATATTTTTAAGAGGGACCCATTATGGTAGCGGTGGAATTAGTCGTACTTCTGTCATTTATATTTATTGGCGCACGGATCGGAGGGATTGGAATTGGCTTCGCAGGTGGAGCCGGCGTTATATTTTTATCACTCATTTTAGGCGTACCAACCAGCCAAGCCTATATTCCTGTTGATGTAATACTAATTATTATGTCTGTGATTACTGCCATTGCAGCAATGCAGGTAGCTGGAGGTATGGATTGGTTAGTGCAGCTAGCAGAAAACTTTTTGCGAAAGCATCCAGAGCGCATTACGTTTTACGCTCCAATGGTTACATTTTTAATGACGTTGATGGCTGGTACAGGCCATACAGCATTTTCAACACTGCCTGTCATAGCAGAAGTGGCTAAAGGACAAGGAATAAGACCTTCTCGTCCACTATCGATTGCTGTTATCGCTTCCCAAATTGCTATTACTGCTTCTCCTATTTCTGCCGCGGTGGTCGCTTTTTCTGTCATGCTTGCACCGCAAGGCGTTAGCTACCTAACTCTTCTATTAGTCTGCATTCCAAGCACGTTTGTAGCTTGCATGATTGGAGCATTCGTCGCTAATTTTATGGGCGTAGAACTGAAAGACGATAAGATTTATCAAGAAAGACTCGCACAAGGGCTTGTGAAAATCAGTTCAGCAACACAAAGAAAAATTGCACCAACAGCCAAACGTGCAACATTTATCTTCCTGGGGGCGATATTTTTTGTTGTTTGTTATGCAGCGGCAATCTCTAAATCAGTGGGCCTTATCGAGAACCCAGCTCTAGGAAGAAACGAAGCCATCATGGCTGCAATGCTAGCAGCGGCGGCGCTTATCGTTGGTTTCACTAAAATCGACGCGTCTAAAATCTCTTCAGCATCGACGTTTAAATCAGGCATGACAGCATGTGTCTGCGTTCTTGGTGTTGCTTGGTTAGGTTCGACATTTGTTAACGCGCACGTCGGAGAGATTAAAGAAGTTGCTGGACAATTATTGTCTCAGCACCCATGGATGCTTGCAGTTGTTCTGTTCTTTGCTTCAATGCTTTTGTACTCACAAGGCGCAACAACTGTCGCACTAATGCCAGCTGCACTAGCCATTGGCGTAGCACCACTAACAGCTGTTGCCTCTTTTGCCGCAGTCAGCGCTCTATTTGTACTGCCAACCTATCCAACTCTACTCGCAGCGGTTGAAATGGATGACACTGGTTCAACTCGTATCGGACAGTACGTGTTTAACCACCCATTCTTTATCCCCGGAGTAGTAACTATTGCTTCTTCTGTCGCGTTGGGCTTTGCTGTAGGTGGCCTTGTGATCTAAAGATTTAAAGGGAGTGCATGCTCCCTTTTCTAAAAACTAAAACAACCAGATGCGCAATGCTCTGGTTGTTTTAGTTTATGAGCAAGTAAATTAGTGACCTAGACGAATTAAATAGACTTTGATGAAACTTATTTCAGCGTATTCCTGTCTTATTTAGTTAGAATATCGCCAATTTAATAGACATTGATGTTTTTATGCGCACACTCGTTTCTTTGCTTGTTTACTTCCTGCTTTCCTTTTCTAGCCCAGCAATAGCTCAACTAAGCAATACCGTTGCTTTACCGGGAGCTTCCAGCAGTTCCCAAAAGTTTGTTCCTGTCGATCAGGCTTTTGCTTTTAGTCACTTTCAACAAGGAAAATTCATATATTTAGATTGGCAGGTTAAGCCCGATTACTACCTGTATCGCCATACTATTTCCGTTACCGGTACAAATGTAGAGCTGGGCGATATTGTTATACCTAAGGGACAAGAGCATAAAGACGAGTTCTTTGGCGAAGTAAATATTTTCACATCTCCACTATCAATTGCGGTTCCTATCGACAACATCCAGCCGGGTGCTCAATTAACCGTCCAGTATCAAGGCTGTGCAAAGGCAGGGTTTTGCTACCCGCCAGAAACAAAAATCATCAACATTGAATCTCCGCAAGCCTCTAGCAGCGTGCCAAATGACAGCGCAAATGCTCAAGCAAAAAATGCTAACGGTTCAGTGGCTGTAAACCAAAGCGCTGACAGTTCAGGCTACTTTTCCTTTTTAGGTAGCCATTGGTGGACTCCGGTTCTCTTTTTAGCACTAGGAGTTGGACTTGCCTTTACTCCTTGCGTGCTGCCAATGTATCCAATTTTGACCAGCATTGTATTGGGCAGTGGGCGATTGTCACACAAGAGAGCTTTCGCCTTATCAATGATTTACGTGCAGGGGATGGCGCTCACCTACACCATTTTAGGCCTCATAGTGGCATCTGCTGGAATACAGTTCCAAGCAGCCATGCAGCACCCTTATGTATTAGTCGGCTTAAGCGTATTGTTCATAGCTCTCGCACTATCTATGTTCGGCTTGTATTCACTTCAGCTACCAAGCCGCGCTCAAACATGGTTAAACTCGCTAAGCAATCAGCAGCGTTCTGGAAACAGCCTCGGTGTATTTGCTATGGGCGCCATCTCTGGATTGGTTTGCTCACCATGCACGACTGCTCCACTATCAGGCGCCCTACTATACGTGGCGCAAACAGGTAACCTTTTCATAGGTGGCATCACGCTTTATGCACTAGCGCTTGGCATGGGTATACCGCTCATTTTAGCTGCCGTATTTGGTAACAAGCTGCTGCCGAAGTCTGGCGACTGGATGAACAAAGTGAAGGCACTGTTTGGATTCATTCTGCTTGCTGCGCCTATCTTTTTGTTAGAACGAATGATTCCTGAATTTTGGGCTTCCATACTTTGGTCTATTCTCGGCATTGCCGCATTTGGCTGGCTTTACCATGTTAAAAACAGCTTCCACTCTGGCGGCTGGAAACAAAGCGTTGTCGCCATTATTGCAATTTTGGGCATGCTATTTTCGGCCCAGCCTATTTTGCATGATTGGTATTCCTCATCAAACACGACAATGGATTCGAGGCCAACAATAGAGTTCGTTCGTATTCACAATATCAACGAACTCAATGCCCAGCTTGAGAAAGCCAAGCTAGAACACAAGCCTGTCATGTTAGATTTTTATGCCGATTGGTGCGTTGCATGTAAAGAGTTTGAGAAATACACCTTCCATGAAAAGGCTGTTGAAGAGAAGCTGCAGCACTTTGTATTACTGCAAGTGGATGTCACTAAGAGCCTGCCCGAAGATTTTAAACTAATGCAGAAAATGAACGTGCTCGGCTTACCAACCATAGAATTTTGGAACGCTAAAGGCGAGCATATGGTAAACGCGAGAGTGACCGGCTTTAAGGATGCCAAAGCATTTTTGGTACATATGAATCAGTTCGATTTTACAACGAGCAATAAGTAGTTCCATGCCAATCAAACTAGCTGATTAGCGCTAGACGGATGTTCGGGGCTTAATTTTATCAATAGGAAAGCCCCGTTCAATTTTCACTCTACTTAATTCATCGTCCTTAGCTAAACTCTCCTCTATAGCAGCAACCCATTCACACTTTTAAGAATAAAACCCTAAAATTGAATGCATATGTATTGTTGCAATTGCCCAGAGGCAGGTATAGTAAGTCAACAGCCATTAACCAGTACTTTCTTTATGGAATCTAGTTACACCATCGTGATTGCTGACGATCATCCATTATTTCGAAATGCACTTTTTCAATCGGTGAACATGGCTATTGGGGATGCAAACCTACTTGAAGCCGACTCTCTCGATGCTCTTTTCTCTCTAGTGAAAGCTCACGAAGACACTGACCTAGTGTTACTAGACCTAAAAATGCCTGGTGCTAATGGCATGTCTGGACTTATCCAACTGAGAGCAGACTACCCCAATTTACCTGTAGTTGTTATCTCCGCCAATGAAGAACCGAGCGTAGTCTCGCAAGTTAAAGCACATGGAGCTTTCGGCTTTATTCCAAAATCGAGTGATATTAAGTCGTTAATTGGCGCATTGAATCAGGTTCTTGAAGGAGAGCCCTACTTCCCAGATATATCTTCATCATACTCTCAAGAACACTACGAGCTTTCACAAAAAATTGCGACGCTGACCCCCCAGCAATACAAGGTTTTGACCATGCTTTCAGATGGTCTTCTGAACAAGCAAATTGCATACGAATTAAATGTCTCAGAAGCAACAATTAAAGCCCATATGACGGCTATTTTTAGAAAGTTAGGCGTTAAAAATCGAACACAAGCGGTCATATTGCTGCAACAGACTGAAACTGAACATTAAACGTTACACATTCTTCACAATTCTGGATCAAAACAAGTTACAATAGAGTCTAACTTGAGATCAGTAGATCTACTTTATTCATCCCTCTGTTTTATTAACTCTGGGAGGTCCTACTTTGCTGGATAATCTAATTACCCAATTTGTTCTACTATGGGCCGTCATTGACCCAATTGGTTCAGTACCGGTTTATATGTCGCAAACCCATCATCTAGAACTCAAACAACGCCGCTTAGTTGCACTCAAAGCTGTCGCTATCGCAACTGTTGTTTTGCTCTTCTTCTTGTTGGTGGGTCAAATGTTGCTAGAAGCAATGCAAATTCCTTTGCCTGCCTTTCAAGCTGCTGGCGGTTTGGTATTGCTCCTGTTTGCTTTAACTATGATTTTTGGCGAGAGCAAACCTGAAATAGAGCAAAAAATATCTGAAGAAATCAGCCACTCTGAGCTGGCAAACTTAGCAGTCTACCCTTTAGCAATTCCTTCTATCGCCTCTCCAGGCGCTATGATGGCAATCGTATTACTAACAGATAACCATCGCTACTCAATCGCAGATCAAGCGATCACAGCAGGCGTAACGTTATCGGTTATGGTGATTACTCTATTACTACTATTTAGTGCGACCACCATTCAAAAAGTGATTGGTAATGTCGGCGCTGCTGTTATCAGTCGAGTAATGGGACTCATATTAGCGGCAGTAGCTCTGAATAATTTATTGTTAGGCATCAAAGACTTCTATTTCTAGCCGAGAAATAGACTCAAAGCCCTATCTTTTTGTTATTCAAACTTTTTTTATAAGCGCCACTTCTAAGTGGCGCTTTTTGTTTGAATTTTTCCAATGAAAGTCTCACCACCAGCTTGCCTTTTCCCCAATACCTTACAAAACTAACATTGTGATAACACTCCAATAACACACAAGGAGAAAACCATGGCTTTCGAGTCTACAGAGCAAGCTAAGGCCTACTGGAAAGAGAATTTAACTCTAATGACGATACTATTAGTCATCTGGTTTGCTGTTTCCTACGGCGCTGGAATTTTGTTCGTTGACGCACTAAACAATATTCGACTTGGTGGTTTTAAACTCGGATTTTGGTTCGCTCAGCAAGGTTCCATATTTACTTTCGTTGTTTTGATCTTTGTTTATGTGTGGCGCATGAACGCGTTAGACAGAAAATATAACGTGCACGAAGACTAAATAAGAGAGACTAAATATGGATATTCAAACTTGGACATTTATTCTCGTCGGCATCACCTTTGCGTTATATATCGGTATCGCGATTTGGGCTCGGGCTGGGTCGACGAGTGAGTTTTATGTAGCGGGCGGTGGCGTTCATCCCGTTGCAAATGGTATGGCAACCGCTGCGGATTGGATGTCAGCGGCATCATTTATTTCCATGGCAGGTATTATCGCTTTCATCGGCTACGACGGTGCAGTGTACCTGATGGGTTGGACCGGCGGCTACGTATTGCTAGCGCTTTGCCTAGCGCCATACCTACGTAAATTTGGTCAGTTTACTGTGCCTGACTTTATCGGCGAACGGTATTACTCGAAAACCGCTCGGATGGTAGCCGTATTCTGCGCGATATTTGTTTCATTTACCTATGTTGCTGGCCAAATGCGGGGGGTTGGAGTGGTATTCTCCCGTTTCTTGGAAGTCGACATAGATATCGGCATTGTCATAGGTATGGCGATTGTATTTTTCTACGCAGTACTCGGCGGGATGAAAGGCATTACCTATACTCAGGTCGCTCAGTATTGTGTGCTAATTTTTGCTTTCTTAGTACCAGCCATATTTACTTCACTAATGATGACCGGACACTTCCTTCCTCAGATTGGTATGGGTTCTACCATGACAGGCAGCGAAACCTACTTACTTGATAAGCTAGATGGCCTAACTCAAGAGCTGGGCTTTACCGCTTATACAGACGGCAGTAAGAGCATGGTCGATGTCTTCTTCATCTGTGCAGCTTTAATGGTGGGTACTGCAGGTCTTCCTCACGTAATTATTCGTTTCTTTACTGTACCGAAAGTGCGTGATGCACGTATCTCTGCAGGTTGGGCATTAGTTTTCATCTCACTTCTTTATACTACAGCTCCAGGTGTTGCTGCTTTTGCTCGCGTCAACATGATAGAAACTCTCAATGGTCCAAACCTACAAGGGGTTGCAGGAGCTGATGCCCCTAGTTGGTATAGAAACTGGGAAGCTACTGGGTTAGTCAGCTGGGATGATAAGAACGGTGATGGTCGTATGTTCTACTCAGGCGATAACCGTAACGAGATGAAGATTAACCGCGATATCATCGTATTAGCATCTCCAGAACTCGCGAACTTGCCTAACTGGGTAGTTGCACTGCTTGCCGCAGGTGGCTTAGCAGCCGCACTATCAACAGCAGCTGGATTGCTATTAGTTATCTCGACTGCAATCTCCCATGACTTGCTGAAGAAAGCCTTCAAACCAAATATGACGGACAAACAAGAGCTTCTGGCAGCAAGGCTAGCCGCCGTGCTAGCCATTCTCGGAGCAGGTTACTTAGGTATTAATCCGCCAGGCTTTGTGGCTCAGGTGGTGGCATTTGCCTTCGGATTAGCCGCCTCTTCATTCTTCCCTGCCATTATTTTGGGGATCTTCTACAAGAGAATGAATAAGGAAGGGGCTATCTCAGGCATGCTGGTAGGTATCGTGTTTACCGCCGCTTACATCATCTACTTTAAGTTTGTAAACCCAGCTGCGAACACGGCAGACAATTGGTGGTTTGGTATCAGCCCAGAGGGTATCGGTACATTGGGTATGGTATTGAACATGGTGGTATCTCTAGTGGTGAGCAAATTCACCGCTGTTGTGCCAGATGAAGTTCAAGACCTAGTGGAGTCAATTCGATACCCTAAAGGCGCTGGTGACGCGCACAGTCACTAAAATAAGCGATAAGTAAAAGAGCCCAGCATGATAGCTGGGCTCTGTGTTTTTTGGTCATCTAAAATAGCAATTAATTACCAGCTGCTGTCATCGAAACCGCCACCGCCAAAGTCACTACCACCGAAGTCACTAAAGCCGCCGTCATCGAAGCCACCGCTATTATCGAAACCACTATTATCAAAGCCGCTATTGTCGAAGCTGCTATTGTCAAAACCAAAGCCAGATCCTGAGTCCGATGCCTGATCGCCACTAAAGTCGCTGTTCCAGTTATCACCACTAGTAAAGCTATCATTACCCGATGCAAAATCACTAGAAGGATCATTCCAACCACCAGTATCCATGCCTTGAGTGAAGTCTTGGTTAGCAAACTGGTCACTGTCTGGCGCTTCATTGATGATGGTTTCATTGACGATAGTCTCGTGATTACCACCAAGGAAGCCTTCTCCGAAACCTCCTCGACCACCAAACATATGTGAGACACCTTCAAATAACAGCGCACCACCAGCGACACCTAGTGCTGTGCTTGCAGCCTGCCCCATAAAACTGCTGCCACGAGATGGGCGATAGTCATTGGCTTGGGGCTGCGCATAGCCGTGTTGCTGCTGAGAATAGTTTGGGGAGGAAGAATAGTTCGCGTTGTTTGACTGTGTAAAGCCACTATTACCCGCTGAGGAGTGGTTGTTTTGCTGAGATGAACCGCCGAACAAACCACTTAAGAAACCGCCTTTCTTCGGTGTTGCCGCTTGACGTGCTTCTTGCTCTAGCTGCTTAATTTTTTCCTGACTCGCTTTCAATGCGTGCTCTTGAAGTAGAACTGCTTGAGTAAGCAAATACATTGCACGTGGCTGGTTCGACATTAATTTTTGAATAAGCTTTTCAGCATCAGTATCAATATCAGACAATTGAGCTTGTTGCAGGCGCTGGGCCAGATTCTCAATTAAAACCTTTTCATCGGCGTTCATTTTTAACCTCTTAGGAAATCAAATTTAGTCAAAAAATCAGTATCAGATTACATTGTCTAATGTGCATTCTTGCTATTTACTGCACATTGATTCCTTTCAAGTTAAATGTCCTAACTCGATACTTTCATATTTATTGGTAGGTATACCTGTTTTACCATTTTACTCCAAGCATTATTACTTTTCGGTCAAGTTTTCGACAATAAACATACAAAATATCAATACCTAACATACCAAACTGCGCAGTCTAGCTAACAAATTGGTTTAACATCGCTCTCAGTTTGATGGCTTTGACAGGCTTTGGAATAAACTCAAACCCTTCGGAGTGAATAGACTGCGTCATATTCTCTGTACGGTCCGCACTGATGATCACTCCCAAAAACGTCGTGGAGATCTCTGCACGTAAGCGAGTTAAGATATCGATTCCTGTCAGCAGTCCATCTAAGCGGTAATCAGACAGAACAATACTCGGTACCCAACCTTGATCCAACGCTGCCAAGCTTTGCTCTAAATCGGCCGCTACTTTTACATCGCACCCCCACCTTTCTAGCAACGCATTCATTGCGATGCGGATTTTCTCTTCGTTGTCGACACATAGCACTTTCACCCCGTGCAAATTTGTGCCCTGAGGTTGAATAGGTTTACTTGATACCACTGCGGGCTTATTTGCTTGCGGTAGAGAAATCGAAAAGACACTCCCCTTACCTAACCGAGATTGCATCGAGATTTGATGTCCGAGCACATTGGCTATCCCCTTGGAAATGGCAAGCCCAAGACCAAGTCCTTTTTGCGAACACGAACTTCCGCGAGTAAATTCCTCAAAAATCTCTCTTTGCTTGCCCTCATCAATACCTTGTCCGTTATCCCACACTTCTATTCTGGCTAAACCTTTTACCCGCCGTATACCAACCACCACTTTCCCTTGTGGATTGTATCGAAACGCATTAGTTAAAAAGTTCTGGATAACACGCCTAAGAAGCTTCGGATCAGACTTCACATATAAAGAAGAAGGAATCATATTAAAGTCGATGCCTTGCTCTACCGCCAATGCTTTAAACTCAGCATTGAGCTTGCATAGCACATCATTAATCGCAAACACCGACATATTCGTGTCCAACTTGCCAGACTCAAGTCTCGAAATATCCAACAAGTCACCAATCAAATCTTCAGCGGCATTTAACGCACTTTCTATGTGCGAAGATAACCCTTTACCTTCTTCGTCCTGTGCTACTTCAGAAAGTGATGATGCAAAAAGCCTCGCCGCATTGAGCGGTTGCATCAGGTCATGGCTTACCGCCGCAAGGAATCGAGATTTGGATTTAGATTCATACTCTGCTTTTTGTCTTGCACAAATGAGCTCTCGGTTCAGCGTTTCAAGCTCTTGCGTCCTTTCTAATACTCTCTCTTCTAACGTCTCATTTGCTTGCTTCAACGCTTCTTCGGTATTTCTGAACTCGGTGATATCCGTGTAGCGCATAACAAAGCCACCGCCCGGCATTGGGTTTCCATGTACCTCAATAACTCTGCCATCTGGAGATTGGCGCGTTGAAGTATGGCTCGCGCCTTTCTCAAGATAAAAAATACGATGACGAACGTGGTCATTCGCCTCACCTGGCCCAAATAACCCATGTTGTGCGTTAAATTGAATCATATCGGCAAATGGGCGGCCGACTTTCACAAGATTAGAAGGAAAATGAAACAGCTCTTTGTATTTTTGATTCCAAGCAACCAATTTAAGCTGCTTATCGATAACCGCAATACCTTGGTCTAAGTGCTCTATTGCGCCTTGCAAAACGCCACGACTAAAATCATACAGCTCGGAAGCTTCGTCCATGATGGTCGCAATGTCTTCCAGCTGCATGCTGCGCCCTTGCAGCGCAGAAGTGAGAACCAGCTTTGCTGACGAAACACCAAACACACTCGCCAACACTTTTTCTGTGTATCGAATCAGTGACGAAGGCGCTTGCTGACTTGCTTCAACCTTCTCACCATATGTTCGCCAAAATTGACGAAACTCGACCCGCATACGCTCTCGACCAACGAAACGAGAAGCCAGCAACTCCAACTCTCCAACTGTTACTCGGCTTTGATAAACATTGACGTTTTCATTCTCTGGCAGCGGTGAACCTATAAATGCTGAGCTATGTAGCCGCTCACTTAGGCTAGTACGAGTCAACAATGAAAATACAACATACAACAGAGTATTGGCGAGCAAACTCAGCAGCATGCCCCAGTCGAGCGTACTGATATTAAAGTGTTCGAGCGGAGTGATCAGCCACAGTAAAAAGTTGTTATCAGCACTGCCTGCTAACCAGCCAAGCTCAGAGAATAAGGTGAGAAACCAAATACAAAAGCCGATAGCTAGTCCTGCGTACACACCACGGCGGTTACCAAAACGCCAATACACACCACCAATGAGTGCAGGTGCAAATTGGCCAACAGCAGCAAATGACAAATAGCCAATAGCTGATAGAGATTGGATGTTTTCCAGCACCAAGTAACATAACCAAGCACCAAACATAAGTAGGATGATGATTGCTCGGCGAGCGGTAATAAGGTGGTGCGAAAACTGATTTCTTTGCTCGCCTAGAATCTTAGTTCGACGCAACAAATACGGCACTACGATTTCATTCGACAACATAATTGCAAGAGCAATGGTTGACACCACCACCATGCCAAATGCCGCCGATAAACCGCCAATAAATGCAAACAACGCCAGCTTGTTTGCCCCAACCATCAAAGGAATGGACAAAACTTGGCTTTGTCCGCCAGAGGAGCCAACTAAAGCCGTGCCAGCCCAAGCAATCGGCAGAACAAATACCGCGAACAACAACAAATAAAGAGGAAAGATAATACGAGCTTTCTTTAAGTCATACAGTTTTTCGTTCTCTACTACCATCATGTGAAACTGGCGTGGTAAACAGATGATTGCGACACCTGATAGAACAAAATGAATGATTAATGTGCCCCAATTGGGTGGTTGATAGGTTTGCTTCGCTATCTGCAGCAGGTTAACCCTGTCATCGCCAATCGCGAGATAGATAGCAAGACCGCCGATGGCCAAGTAAGCAACAAGCTTAACGATGGATTCAAACGCAATCACTTTGGTAAGGCCGCGATGATGCTCGCTAGACTCGAGATGCTGAGTACCAAACAAAATCGTAAACAGCGCCAACACCACCACAATTGAAATTGAGAGAAGCTCTTTGTACTCTCCTAAATGAGTAACCAAGCTTGGTGAAACCACCTCTAGGCCTAAGATTATCCCTTTGATCTGCAGTGCAATATAAGGCAATACACCAATCACCGCGCACAAAGTCAATACCGTAGCCAAGCTATGGGACTTACCATATCGAGCCGCAATAAAGTCGGCGATAGAGCTGACATTCTCACGCTTCGAAATCAAGATTATCTTGGCCAGCACTTTCCAGCCAAAAACAAACACAAGTATAGGAGCAACATAAACGGGCAAAAATGCCCAAGGGTTGAGGCTGGCTTGACCAATTGTGCCAAAAAATGCCCAAGAGGTACTGTACACTGCTAGGGATAAGCTATATATCCACGCCCTTCTGCGAGCGAGCCAATCACGGTTTCTATCTCCATACCACGCGAGTACGAAAAGAAACCCCAGATAAGCGAGAGATAGCAGTACCACAAGCCAATCCATTTTACTCTCCTAAAGTTACTTATAGCCTTTGCCGTGTTCAGTTAACTTGGAACTACTGCCCATCTGGCGATAATTTTACATCGATAACTCTTGATGGCTGCTTGTCCAATTTAATAAATAGTGCCAAGAAACCCATGAACGCCATTAGTAAAAATATATTTGCGCCCCAATGCTCATACCCCCAGCCACTCACAGCCGTCATTAGAGCAATAAATGCTCCAAGTGGAATGGCGTTGTACAGCGCTTGCAGAACCACAATTCGACTCTCTTCACCACGTTCAATATAACGAATAGTCGCTAAGTGAGCCGTCGCAAAAGTAACGCCGTGCAACAGTTGGACAAACACCAACGCAATCACATCGGTAGTGACTGCTGTTAGCCCCCAACGAACAATCACACCAAGGGAGGCAAGCACAAACATGGAACGCAGCGAGCTGCCAGCAAACAGCCGTTTACTGAATGCAAATACCATGATCTCTGCAACAACGCCTAGGCTCCACAAGTAACCAATGGTTGAACCTGAGATACCGGCATCTTTCCAATGCAAACTACTGAAACTGTAGTAAGCAGCGTGACTGCCTTGGATCAAGGACACTAAAACTAGAAACTTAATAATTTGCCAATCTTTTAGCTGAGAAAACACTTTAGGTCGCTCTGGCACCTTCGTCTCATGAGAAACTGGCATCGGGTTAGTGTTTCTAAAGCTAAGTAAAACAGAACCGACCGTGCCCACTAGTGCGGTGATGACAATGACATCTGTGCCATAAAGGGAGATCAAATATCCCACTACGGTCGAGCCCACGATAAACGCCACAGAGCCCCACAACCGAGTCCGGCCGTAGTCGAGCAACTTAAGTCGCGAATAATAGTTGGCCATTGAGTCACTGAGAGTAACGATAAGCCCGCAACACAAGTTAAATAGTACGGTGGCAACAGCGAGAAGCCAGAAATGTGTTTCGACAAAATAATGTAGTGTCAGAAATCCAGCAGCTAAGCAAGCCAATACCCTTAATACTGGAATGAACTGCTCTGCTAAATGGAATCGAGGAGTCAAAAACAAGTTGGCGATACAGCGCGTTGCAAAACCAAGTCCAATTAATATGCCTATGTCAGTGGCAGAGATCTGCTGCCCTTCATACCACAATGCCCAAAATGGCAGGTACACACCATAAGTAAAGAAAAAGCCAAAGATATATTGAGATATCCATCCATGAGGAGAAGGGGGATTCATCGTGCTTCCTAGTCAATGATGAGAGCCGGTTCGCAGCAGTGATTTCGCCGCTGGCACTCAGTTATATGCAAAGTAGCCCCGATTTTACAACACAATAGACAAAATCGTCTGGAGCAAATGCGATATTTTGCCAAACTGTAGAAAGAACCTTTTGATAGTCAGTAAATCATGCCAGATAAATTCAACATGCATACTGCGCCATTTGATAGACTTAGCGAAGCTGAACAGCTCACTGTGCGTGGTGCACTTGATATTGCGTATTACAGAGAAAATGACCCTATTATCCGAAGTGAGCACAGTAGCGATTCACTGTTTGTCATTATCAAAGGTGCGGTAGAAAAGCGCTCTAGTGATGGCAATGAAGTCCTATCTCATTTTGTGGCTGAAGATTTATTTGATGCAAAAGTATTAATTGAAGGTTACTCCAAACACCAATATATAGCGCTGGAAGACACGCTTTGCTACCTACTGCCCCAGTCAGTCTTCCTAAACTTATATAACACCAACCCGCAGTTTGCCGTATTTTTCGATACTAGCTTAGCGAAAAAGCAAGAACTGGTAGAAATGGCAAAGAAGCAGCAAAACCTAGCCGAGTTCATCCTAACTAAAGTGAACTCTGCCATATATCACCCTTCGATTTTGTTTGAGCCAGACACACCTATTAATGTGGTGACTGAACAGCTGCAGTCTCACAATATTGATGCGGCACTAGTGAAGCTTAGAGAAAATGACCCGCGATTGGAGTCTCATCCAAGCTCACCACATTTTGCAATTATCACCCGAACGGACCTACTTCATGCAGTGATGATTGACTCAAAGCCACTCGATACTGCCGTTGCGCAGGTAGCTTCATTTCCTGTACTCAATGTCAGTGATGGCGACTATCTGTTTAATGCCATGATCACAATGACACAAAACAGAGTGAAGCGCCTAATGGTATGTAAAGACGAAGAAGCTGTGGGCATGCTAGATATGCTGCAAATTCTTAGTTCCTTTTCCACTCACTCACACGTTTTAACACTGCGCATCGCTCGCGCAGGTTCAATAGAAGAACTAAAAAGCGTCTCTACAAACCAGAGAAAACTGGTGCAACAACTGCTCGAAAACGGTATTCATACCCGGTTTTTAATGGACCTAATTGCCACCATTAATGATCAGATCATTGAGCGTGCTTTTGAACTCACAGTCCCACATGAGCACCATCAAGAATGCTGCCTGATCGTTTTAGGCTCCGAAGGACGTAAAGAACAAATATTAAAAACCGACCAAGATAATGCGCTAATTTTGCGAGATAATTCCGATTGGCCACACTGCCATCAGACGATGAAAACGCTCACATCAACACTGTCTGAATTAGGCTACCCGCTATGTCCCGGCAACATTATGGTTAGCAATCCAGAGTGGGTTAAAACTCAACGAGAATGGAAAGAGACCGTCAAGGAATGGGCCACCTCTTCACAAGGGCAAGATGTCATGAGCCTCGCGATTTTGTCTGATGCTCGAGCTGCTGCTGGCAACCACATGCTACTTGCGCCTATCAAGCAAAACATATCTAAGCATATGCAAGATAAGTCCCTGCTAATATCCGAGTTTGCTAAGCCTGCACTCGGCTTTTCCACGCCATTGACCGTATTTGGCAATTTAAAACAGCAAAAGTCTGGGCTCGACATTAAGCAAGGAGGCATCTTTCCTATAGTACACGGCATTCGCTCGTTGAGTTTAGAACATGGTATAGCTGCAACCAGTACCTTCGACCGAGTTGACGCATTGAGCGACCAAAGCGTACTTGATAGGGAAACTGGCGACAATATTGCCGAAGCATTGAAGCTTTTCATCAAGCTCAGACTTTCTCAACAACTTAACAGTAGCAAAGGCATGAGCAATGTGATTGATGTCGAAAAGCTCGACAGAGCAGAACGAGATATCTTGCGCCACAGTTTAAAAGTGGTCAAAAAGTTCAAGCAATGGTTGGAATACCATTACCAAATAAGAGATTAACGCAACGTAGCATGAGCGATTATGAACTGGATACAAAGGTTGCTTTGGCGACACAGGCTAAAAGGGTCAGCATACGCACATTTATTCGAAAAGCCTCATTCGAATGAGCTAGTGGCTATAGATTGTGAGGCCACCAGCCTAGATCCACAAAAAGCAGATCTGTTAACCATCGCGGCAATAAAGATTGCGGGCAATCGAATTGTCACAAGCCAGCCTTTTGAAGTGCAGCTAACAGCGCCTGATTCCCTGAGTGAAGATTCGATTAAAATCCATAAACTTCGCCACCATGATTTGATGGATGGTATAAGCGAAAAACAGGCCATAGAGAAGCTAATCGAGTTTATTGGCAATCGACCAATCGTTGGCTACCACATTCGATATGATAAAAAGATGTTAAATATTGCCTGCAAAAAACACCTTGGTTTCCCGTTACCCAACCGCACTGTTGAAGTCAGCCTGATTTACCAAGATAAACTCAATAAACACCTACCCAATGCGTACCTAGACCTTAGTATAGATAGCATCTGCCAACATTTAGAGTTACCACTCGAAAACAAGCACGATGCGTATCACGATGCACTCGCGGCTGCACTTATTTATACTCATTTAACCTTCGGAAGCCTGCAAAAAACCTCTCCTCCGACGAAAAACTAAGCCAATATTTGTTCACATGGCTGCATATGAGAAATAAAACGCTCACAAAATAGACGAACAAAGCAATATCATCCTAAAGTCTAATTGTAGAACGCATAACTCTATCGGAGAGTGACGGACGGTGTTGTTCACTATGTGACGACGATAACAAAAAATTCTTAAAGTACACCGAAGGCCACAAATTTGATGCATATAATGAACTCAAATTTTCATTTAACCAACACGCAACAAATATGTGAATTTCCCGTAACGACTCTAGCCCTATTTTTATGCGTTTGCTGAATTCAAGAAAAGGAGAGAAGCAATGAGCGAATCCCATGTTTATCCGGTAAAAGAAAATATCAAAGCCAAAACACATGCTGATGCCGAAACGTATCAAGCTATGTATGAGCAATCTGTCAGTAACCCCGTCGAGTTCTGGAGCGAACATGGAAAGATTGTTGATTGGATCAAACCTTTCAGCAAAGTTAAAAGCACCTCTTTTGATACTGGCCACGTTGATATACGTTGGTTTGAAGATGGCACACTAAACGTTTCAGCAAACTGCATCGACCGTCACCTCGCAAGCAAAGGGGACGAAGTCGCTATTATTTGGGAAGGTGACGAGCCTAAAGACGACAAAACACTTACTTTTAATGAACTACACAAAGAAGTATGTCGTTTCTCAAACGCATTAAAAGAGCAAGGTGTTCGCAAAGGTGATGTTGTCTGCCTTTACATGCCAATGGTTCCTGAAGCTGCAATTGCTATGTTAGCTTGTACTCGTATTGGCGCGGTCCACACTGTTGTGTTCGGTGGCTTCTCTCCTGAAGCTCTTGCTGGTCGTATTATCGACTCAGACGCAAAAGTCGTCATCACAGCCGATGAAGGTGTCCGCGGCGGCCGTGCTGTTCCATTGAAGAAAAACGTTGATGAAGCACTGACGAACCCAGAAGTGAAGACGATAAGCAAAGTTCTCGTTCTCAAGCGCACTGGTGTTGATATCGACTGGCACGATCACCGTGATGTTTGGTGGCACGAAGCAACAGCAAACGTATCAGATAACTGTCCACCAGAAGAAATGAAGGCAGAAGATCCGCTATTTATTCTGTATACATCAGGTTCAACAGGTAAACCAAAAGGTGTTATGCACACCACGGGTGGCTACCTAGTTTATGCCACAATGACCTTTAAATACGTATTCGACTACCAAGAAGGTGAGACATTCTGGTGTACTGCTGATGTTGGTTGGATTACAGGCCATACCTATCTAATCTATGGTCCACTTTCTAACGGCGCAAAAACTATCCTATTTGAAGGTGTTCCAAACTACCCTAGCACTAGCCGTATGTGTGAAGTTGTCGACAAGCACGAAGTCAATATTCTTTATACTGCACCAACAGCTATTCGCGCACTTATGGCGAAAGGTGACGAAGCAATTGGTGACACCAAGCGAACAAGCTTGCGTATTCTTGGTTCTGTTGGCGAGCCAATCAACCCTGAAGCTTGGGAGTGGTATTACAAAGCAATTGGCGATACTAACTCACCGATTGTCGACACTTGGTGGCAAACAGAAACTGGCGGCATCTTGATCACACCACTTCCGGGTTCTACTGATCTTAAACCTGGTTCTGCAAGTAAACCTTTCTTCGGCGTCCAGCCAGCTCTAGTCGACAACATGGGTAATATTGTTGAAGGTGCAACCGAAGGTAACCTAGTTATTCTCGACTCTTGGCCAGGACAAATGCGCACTGTCTATGGTGATCACGAGCGTTTTGAGCAGACCTACTTCTCTACATTCAAAGGCATGTACTTCACTGGTGACGGAGCTCGTAGAGACGAAGATGGTTACTACTGGATCACGGGCCGTGTTGATGATGTGCTCAATGTTTCTGGTCACCGTATGGGTACTGCTGAAATCGAATCAGCGCTAGTCGCTTTCGACAAAATTGCCGAAGCTGCGATCGTCGGTATCCCGCACGATATTAAGGGCCAGGCAATCTACGCATACATCACCCTCAATGACGGTGAGTACCCAAGTGCAGAGCTACACAAAGAAGTGAAGAATTGGGTACGTAAAGAAATTGGCCCAATCGCAACACCTGACGTATTGCACTGGACTGACTCTTTACCAAAAACTCGTTCTGGTAAAATTATGCGTCGTATTCTACGTAAGATTGCTACTGGTGATACAAGTAACTTAGGTGATACTTCTACACTTGCAGATCCAAGCGTTGTCGATAAGCTCATCGAAGAGAAAAACGCACTAGTGTAGCCAAAAATCAAAATTCGCTAGCGAATTATACAAGCCACTATCGCAAGGTAGTGGCTTTCTTTTTAACTGTTAAAGCCTGATATGTGCGGCCATAGCGGCCAATCAACTATATTTACCCTCAATGCTTGTGGTGTTATGTATAAGGAGATTAGACCAGTAAAATGCTGCGATTTGTTCTGAATTGGCTATAATCTGAGTCAATTTGTTAGCGTTCACCAAATTTAAACAAAATTTTCTTGATGAACGAATGGAGAATATGGGAGTATTCGTATTCTTCTCACAATAATGAAAGATGGCTGCATAATGTCTACAAACTTAAGCATTCTCGTTCTAAATGGGCCAAACCTTAATCTGTTAGGCCTGAGAGAGCCCGCTCATTATGGCTCTAACACGCTCAGCGATATTGTTGAGAACTTAGAAACCAGAGCAAAGAAAGAAAACATTGAACTTCAGCATCTGCAATCTAACAAAGAATACGAATTAATTGAAGCGATCCATGCCGCTCACGGCAAGGTCGATTTTATTATTATTAATCCAGCAGCGTTCACCCACACTAGCGTGGCACTACGTGATGCTTTGCTGGGTGTAGCCATACCGTTCATTGAAGTGCACTTGTCTAATGTACATGCACGTGAACCGTTCCGCCATCACTCTTATCTATCAGATAAGGCCGTTGGCGTTATTTGTGGGCTTGGCGCACAAGGCTATGACTTCGCTCTGTCTGCAGCCATCAAGCACTTGCAGGCAAAGTAAGACCTAATACTCTACAGCTCTAAGAGCTGTCTTAACCATAAGTAAAAGAGAAAGACAAAATGGATATCCGTAAAATTAAAAAACTTATTGAATTAGTTGAAGAATCTGGCATTGCGGAGCTAGAAATTTCTGAAGGTGAAGAGTCCGTACGAATCAGCCGTAACGGAACTGCTGCTCCTATCGCAGCTCCTGTTCAATATGCAGCAGCTCCTGCACCTGTAGCCGCTCCTGCTGCTGTGCCTGCAGCACCTGCAGCTGAAGCGACTAGTGCACCAGCAGCTCCTGCTGTACCTGCTGGTCACCAAGTTCTTTCTCCAATGGTTGGTACTTTCTACCGCGCACCTAGCCCAGACGCTAAATCATTCATCGAAGTTGGTCAGTCTGTAACAGCTGGCGAAACGCTATGTATCGTTGAAGCGATGAAGATGATGAACCAAATCGAAGCTGATAAATCTGGTGTTGTTACTGCAATCCTAGTTGAAGACGGCCAACCAGTTGAATTCGATCAACCACTTGTTGTTATCGAATAATTATAGAGGCAGTATCTCATGCTAGATAAATTAGTCATCGCGAACCGAGGTGAAATTGCACTTCGTATTCTTCGCGCATGTAAAGAACTTGGCATCAAAACCGTTGCTGTACACTCTACTGCTGACCGCGATCTAAAGCACGTATTGCTTGCTGACGAAACAGTTTGTATCGGTCCAGCTCGTGGTATCGATAGCTACCTAAACATTCCTCGCATCATTTCTGCAGCTGAAGTGACTGGCGCTATCGCTATTCACCCAGGCTACGGCTTTTTGTCTGAAAATGCTGATTTTGCTGAGCAAGTTGAACGCAGTGGATTCATTTTCGTTGGCCCTAAAGCAGAAACAATTCGCATGATGGGCGACAAAGTATCAGCGATCACCTCAATGAAAAAAGCAGGTGTTCCTTGTGTACCGGGTTCTGATGGCCCACTTGACGACGATGCGACAAAAAATAAAGCACATGCGAAGCGTATCGGCTACCCAGTTATCATCAAAGCATCTGGTGGCGGCGGCGGTCGTGGTATGCGTGTTGTTCGTTCAGAGCAAGAGCTAGTAGAAGCCATCGCAATGACACGTGCGGAAGCAAAAGCCGCATTCAACAATGACATGGTTTACATGGAAAAATTCCTAGAAAACCCACGTCACGTTGAAGTTCAGGTAATTGCTGATGGTCAAGGTAACGCGATTCACCTAGGTGAGCGTGACTGCTCAATGCAGCGTCGTCACCAAAAAGTGGTTGAAGAAGCACCAGCTCCAGGTATCACTGAAGAAATGCGTAAGTACATCGGTGAACGCTGTACTCGTGCATGTATTGAGATTGGTTACCGCGGTGCGGGTACGTTCGAATTCCTATACGAAAACGGCGAGTTCTATTTCATCGAAATGAACACGCGTATTCAGGTAGAGCACCCAGTAACAGAAATGGTGACTGGCGTTGACTTGATTAAAGAGCAGCTTCGCGTTGCTGCAGGTCAGCCTCTTTCATACACTCAAGATGATATCAAGATCAGCGGCCATGCCGTAGAGTGTCGTATCAATGCTGAAGATCCAGTGCGTTTCCTACCTTCACCAGGTAAAATCGACCGCTTCCACCCACCAGGTGGCATGGGTGTTCGTTGGGAATCTCATATCTACACTGGATACACGGTTCCACCACACTACGATTCGATGATTGGTAAACTGATCACGTTTGGTGAAAACCGCGACGTGGCGATCGCTCGCATGAAAAATGCTCTAGGCGAAATGATTGTAGAAGGCATCAAAACAAACATCCCTCTACAAGAGTCAATCATGAACGATGAAAACTTCCAACACGGTGGTGCAAACATCCACTACCTTGAGAAGAAGCTTGGCCTACAGTAAAGCCAACTAAGTCGTTATGAAAGCATCGAAAAGCCACCATTGCGGTGGCTTTTTTCTGTTCAATTACTTATCACTTCAACAGTTCTAGGGATTGTGTAAGTTTCATGCTAGACTGCGTCCCCTGTCGTTAAGCTGTCCAAATTTTAAGCGAAAATAACATGCCTTGGATTCAAATTAAGCTCAATGCTACATCAGAAAACGCTGAACCTATCGGCGACCTTTTGATGGAGCAAACTGGCGCACTATCGATTACTTTTCTAGATGCTCATGATACTCCTGTATTCGAACCTCTACCGGGCGAAACTCGCTTATGGGGCGATACTGATATCCTTGCTCTTTACGATGCAGAAGCAGACGTAGAAGTAGTGCTTAGCACACTAAAATCCAGCCAGTTGCTTGAAGATGGTTTTGCTTACAAAGTGGAACAGTTAGAAGACAAAGACTGGGAACGTGAATGGATGGACAACTTCCACCCAATGAAGTTTGGTGAGAGGCTTTGGGTTTGCCCAAGCTGGAGAGAAGTCCCTGAACCAAATGCAGTCAATGTAATGTTAGACCCAGGACTTGCCTTTGGAACAGGAACACACCCAACCACCGCTCTTTGCTTAGAGTGGCTTGAAGGGTTAGACCTGTCTGGAAAAACAGTTATCGACTTTGGTTGTGGCTCAGGCATTTTAGCGATTGCTGCAATCAAACTTGGAGCAGCAAAAGTCATCGGGATCGATATCGATCCACAAGCATTACTTGCTTCTAAAGACAATGCCGAAAGAAATGGCGTTGTCGATCAACTTGACGTCTATTTACCGCAAGATCAACCTGAAGGTCTAATCGCTGATGTAGTGGTTGCCAATATTCTTGCAGGTCCACTGAGAGAGCTTTCCCCTATCATTAAAGGACTGGTTGCTGAAAACGGCTGCTTAGCGATGTCTGGTGTATTGGATACACAAGCAAATGATGTCGCAAGCTACTACAGCGATGAGTTCCAATTAGACCCTATCGCAGAGCAGAGCGAATGGTGTCGCATCTCAGGAATGAAACAAAGTTCGTAAGCGTTTTTTGATTAATTGGCTGATTTTCATACAAATTACAAAAACAATTTGTAAATGCTCAAATATTAGTCTTTTCACGCAAGAAAAAAATGCGTAAAATGCGCGCCCTTGCCGATGCGAACTGTGAAGACATTTTGAGAATAGGAAACTATCAACTAAAGAACAATTTGATTGTTGCTCCGATGGCTGGAGTCACCGATAGGCCTTTTCGCGAACTGTGTCTTAAATACGGTGCTGGAATGGCTGTCAGTGAAATGATGTCATCCAACCCTAAACTTTGGAAAACAGCAAAGTCAAAACAACGCATGGTTCATGAAGGTGAATCAGGGATCCGCTCTGTACAAATAGCCGGTTCCGATCCAACCCTCATGGCTGAAGCCGCTCAATTTAGTGTTGAGAATGGTGCCCAAATTGTTGATATCAACATGGGCTGCCCGGCAAAAAAGGTAAATAAAAAACTCGCGGGCTCTGCGCTACTCAAGCACCCAGATATCATCGAAGATATTTTGAAAGCAGTGGTGGAAGCAGTCGATGTCCCTGTGACATTGAAAACCCGTACAGGCTGGGATACAGAGAACAAAAACTGTGTCCAGATAGCTAAATTAGCCCAAGACTGCGGCATTCAAGCTTTGGCTTTACATGGTCGAACAAAAGCTTGCATGTACAAAGGAGAGGCCGAATACGACAGCATCAGAGCGGTCAAACGTGCTGTTGATATCCCAGTGATTGCCAATGGTGATATTGATAGCCCTAAAAAAGCGAAACAGGTACTTGAGTACACTGGCGCTGACGCTTTGATGATCGGTAGACCTGCACAAGGTCGCCCATGGATTTTTAAACAAATCCAACATTATTTGGAAAACGGCACAGAAATGCCTGAACTCCCAGTTGAGGAAGTGAAAGGTATACTGCTCGGCCATGTTGACGCTCTACATAACTTTTATGGGGAGTATTTAGGACCTCGCATCGCGCGCAAGCACGTTGGTTGGTACCTAAAAGAGCATGGGCAAGCAAGTGATTTTCGCCGTACTTTCAACGCTATAGAAGCTGCTCCGCAGCAGATCGAAGCGTTAGAAAGTTATTTTGATAACGTTGCATCATAATTAGAGAAGAGCTAGACATAATATGTTCGAACAAAATCTGACATCAGACGCTTTAACAGTAACTACTGTCACTTCACAAGACCAAATCACTCAAAAGCCATTGCGTGATTCCGTTAAAGCATCTCTTAAAAACTATCTTGCTCAATTGAATGGCCAAGAAGTCACTGAGTTATATGAGCTAGTTCTAGCTGAAGTAGAGCAACCTCTTCTAGACACTATCATGCAATACACTCGCGGAAACCAAACTCGCGCAGCAACTATGATGGGTATCAACCGTGGTACTCTACGTAAGAAGCTAAAGAAATACGGCATGAACTAAAAATTGGTTAGCTAATTTGTATTTTAAGCCCCAGATGAGCAATTATCTGGGGCTTTTTCATACCCATCTATTCACACCTTTATCAGCATTGCTTTCACTAAAAGCAGCAACTATTGATAGCTCTGATAGCTCTGTTCTCCAGCTATAAGACCATAGTCGTAGAGTGGCCTTTCTTAACCTTATTATGACATTAGCTTTATATTCGTACGGTTAGTCTTTGGGCAAACAAAACAAGAACAAAGAGGACATCCAGCGTGAGTTATAAACATATTTTGGTCGCAGTCGACCTGTCAGAAGAAAGTAACTACTTAGTGAAAAAGGCCGTAGCCCTTGCTGAATCACTAAAAGCAGAACTGTCACTAATCCATATCGATGAAAACTACAACGAACACTATATCGGCCTCATTGATATCAACTTAAAAACTCGTGAATACTCGGAAGAGTTCATAGCTAAACTCGCAGAGAAAACAGACTACCCACTAAGAAACACTTTCGTTGGTAGTGGTCACCTATGCGACGAGCTATGCCACACGATTCGTGAATTCAATATCGATATTCTTGTATGTGGTCACCACCAAGACTTCGTCAGCAAATTCTCTTCTTCAGCGAAGAAAATCATAAATCGCTCACCAGTGGATATGTTGGTTGTGCCGATTATTAAAGAATAAGTGGTAACCTATTGTCGTTTGTCCTGTGTTTCAGGCAAACGGCATACTTCCCTCTTTCACCTACTTTTTCACTTCCATTACTCACCTTATTTAACCGACAATAAGACTGCATACCTGCCAGCAGTCTATTTTACTACTAAGCAGAAACACTTATAAATTATGGAGCTCCACCAGCATGATGGGAAAATTGCATCACGTTAGTCTCACCTGCGACTCGATAGAGCCTTGCATCAGCTTTTATCAACGTTTTGGCTTCGTTGAAGAGAAACGTTATGAAGACCAAGAGATCATCATTGTGTTACTTAACAACAGTCAAAGTGCGCGAGTCGAGCTGTTTGAATTTAAAGACTCTCGAGAACAGAGTTCTGAGCGTCAGTTCTTAGAACTCCGTAAAAAAGGCATATCACATTTAGCAATAGAAGTGGTCAGCATTGAAGAATGTCACTCTTCGTTAAGTCGCTTGCAGGAGTGCAGCTCTATTCAACAAGCTCGACTGGGAGGTTTTCGCTACTTCTTTACCACCGACCCAAGTGGGAACAATGTAGAAGTCTTATCCCCTACGGTACAAGAGCAAAACCAAAGCTAACTACTTTTTATCGCTCCTCTGCAACTTCCTGACTTCAGGAAGGTACAAAAAAGGCTCCTAGTTAGGAGCCTTAAAAACCATTGCTTACGTTGCTAAAGAGAAGCCTATACCTACACTCTGGGTTCGGTGGTTGTACTCGATGAGGCTTTGTCCATAACCGTTAAAGTATTGCAGCATCATGCTCATATTACTAAGTAGTGGGATCGTATAGTCAACTTCAACAGCGCCACGTTTCATGCCACTCTCAATGTTAGTCAATGCCACAGAAGTCGTCATTTTGTTATCAAACTCATACTCATAACGAATTTTCTCGTGACCTAAGTAATGAGCGATGTCCGGGTTATGTAGGTCACTAGACTCGGGCTTAAAGATCAGCATCCATGGCTTCACACTCAGTAGCCAATGGTTACCTGAGGTTTCTAAGTTTGCATACACTCGGTTCCAGCTACGCTCATATTCTCCGCCACGACCGTTTGACTGATGCACAACACCATAGTTTATACGCCAGTTCTTATGGAAATGATCTGAGAAAAACACCTCTGGCATGTAGTTCGTTTCCCGGAAGTACTGGGATTTTGCATAAAATTGCCAATACATTAACTGGGTGTAACCTGCATTCAGGCTGTAGTTAGGATTGCCAAGCATATCCTTCCAAAGAGGCATTCTAAAGCTGAACTGGGTCTTGAACTCGGAGTTCATTACCTCTTGGTCATCTGGAGTCTGGCCGTTATAAACTTCTTGGTCAGGGCTACCCGTGTAGTAGTAAGGCAATACGTAAGTCGGTTGGTAAAAACTAATACCGGCTGGTATATCACTTATCTTTTCTTCCTGAAGGATTTTTCTCTCAAGAATCGAGTCTGAGTCAGGGGCAATATCAGTCAACATATTTGAGACAAAGCTGTTGTCCTTCTCAGCTTGGTTTGATTGGTCAGCTTTGACCGGTGTAGGAGTAGAGGCCGTGTCTACTGGCGGATTTGTCTCTGCCATCACTTGGCAGCTTAAAAGAGCCCCCAATACCATTGCTACAGATTTTATATTAAACGCTTTCATTTTCAGCACTCTTTTATTTTTACAGTCTCCGATTAGATAAATCGGCCGGAGCGAATGCTAAACGAGCAAAGTTTAAACATCAATGCCAACTCTTTCTCATCCACTATAGTTGACATAACTCTGAAATATCTTCTGTTTCAAGTACCTTTCACACTCAAATAATGCAACAACCAAACAACATACTTTTCACAGCCATTCATAGCTATTGACAAAAAACTCTAAATATCTCGATCGAATTGAGAAGTTGAAGCTATAGTTTTATTAGTTTCGTAACATTTGGGAGCAAAGATGAACATATCTCTTCGAGAAAAATGGATTGAAGGGCTAGTTTGGCTTCTTGCTGCTATTTTATGTATGTTTTTTTATGGCTTAGGGCCCACTGCTATAGTGGTTGTAGCAGGTGTACTCTCGCTATTGGTAAGTGCGTTAAAAACGAATAAAAAGGCAGACTCTGACAACACTGACGTAGATAAAAGTGCTGATAGCCAAATAGCTTCACACATAGAGAATGAACTTACAGTTAATGCCGTTAGCACCGCAGAAGTTTCTTTCGCGATTGATCAGCTTAAAGTGCAGACCAGCAACCAAGTTTCTTCTGTCCATCACATAGCTGAAACCTCAAAAGACATTACTGAAACTCTCACAAATACCGCCACCTCTGCTCAACATGCGTTAGATGCAGCAAAAGAAATGCACAAAGTCGGCACACTAGGTATGACGCAGTTAGGCGCTGCCATCGAAGGTATGCAAGAAATTACAGTACAAACGACCGCTTCTGTTGAGCAACTCGACAATTTAGACGCTCAGGTCAATCGCATCAAAAGTGTCGTTCAAGTGATCGAAGATATTGCCTCTCAAACGAACTTACTCGCGTTAAACGCAGCTATTGAAGCGGCAAGAGCTGGCGAGTTTGGCCGTGGGTTTGCGGTTGTAGCTGATGAAGTAAGAGGACTTGCGGAACGTACTTCACAAAGTACCGATGAAGTTGCCCATATCGTGCAAGAGATATTCAACGAAACTCGCGAGGTCATTAAGACGATTCAAGAGCTCTCCACAAAAGTAGAAAAAGGTGCAGTAGATATCGAAAGTGTTGGAGAACAACTAAAAACTATCGCATCTCAGGCTCAAGGTGTTGAGCATCAAGTATCAGAAATTACTCATGGAATAGAAGCCAATGAGCACGGTTTGATTCAGATAGGGAAGTCGATTGAAAAAGTAAACCTTGAGCTCGAAGGCTCTGATGCTGAGCTGTCTAAGCTGCAGAAAGAAGGCGAAAAACTGATGGAGATCGCCGAACATGTAAACGGTGTATTGGTCGAACACTACAACAAAAGCATTCACTGGCCATTCTATAAACTTGCTTCAGATCTTGCTGCGAAGATCGGCGAATGTTTTGAGCGCGATATCTCAGCAGGCAAAATCTCTGAGCAAGCACTGTTTGACCGCAGACATGAACCTTTTGGCAGCTCGAATCCACCCAAATACAACACCAAGTTTGATAAGTACTGTGACTCTCTTCTCCCTCCATTACAAGAGCCTGTAGTAAAAGAATTAGATGACATCGTGTATGCAATTGCAACGGACGACAAAGGCTACGTTCCAACCCATAATGATCAGTTCTGCAAGCCTCTAACCGGCGACGACAGCATAGATATGCTGAGCAATAGAACCAAACGTATTTTTGGGGACCGTGTCGGATTACGCTGTGGTGAACACACTAAAACTATGCTGCTACAAACTTATAAACGCGATACTGGTGAGATCATGCATGACATATCGGTTCCTATATACGTTAAAGGTCGGCATTGGGGTGGTTTGAGGATGGGATATAAGCCACCTAAGCGATAGACAGTCGTAAGTAATGGAATCGGCATTGTTATATTGAAAATGGAATTTGCAAATACAACCTAAAAACTAGAGCGTGTGTCTCATTTTACAGACTTAGCCCCAGCATTAGTTTTGATTGGATACTTTTGACTACCCTTAACTAATAGCCTTGACTACAGTTATTACTATCAATAACAAAAACAACCTCAATGGCTAGCTAGCAGAAACAATAAGCAAGGAAGCATAATATGGACTCTCTAGCTCTTCGCTCGTTTACGATTCAAAAGCGCCTTATTTTAATGATAGTGGTGCTGATGATTGTCATGATGATTCCGCTTGGTTATGTAATTAACCAATACGAATCAGACTTAATGTCAGCCAAGCAAACCAAAACACGCCACCTTGTTGAGACCGTGTATAGCTTGATCGATCATTACCATAAGCTACAAACCAGCGGCGTATTGCCTGAAGCCGAAGCCAAAGAAGCGGCGCGCAAAGCGATTGAGCAGCTTAGGTATGAGTCAAAAGATTATTTTTGGATTAACGATACCAAGCCTTCGATGATTATGCACCCAATCAAACCGGCTCTGAACGGTAAAGATCTAGCTAATGTCAAAGACCCAACAGGTAAAAAACTGTTTGTAGAGTTTGTCGATGCAACTAGAAAAAGCGGTGAAGGCTTTGTCAGTTATATGTGGCCTAAGCCAGGTTCTGATGTCGACGTAGAAAAAATATCTTTTGTTAAGTTGTTTAAACCATGGGGTTGGATTGTTGGTAGTGGCGTGTATGTTGATGACGTCGATGCGATTGTTTGGGAGCGAGTTAAGCTTGTCCTTGTTGCTTTAGCTCTATCATTAATAGTCGCAATCGCTCTCGCCATATGGATAAGCCGCAGTATCAGCAACCCATGTAAAGAGACACTGGATGCGTTGAATGAAATTGCCAGCGGTGATGGAGATCTTACGCGTAAGCTACCAGAATCAGGCAAAGATGAATTAGCGCAGATTGCAGTGTCATTTAACATGTTTACCCAAAAAATTCGCTCCATAGTGCAAGATATGACACCTGTGGGTGAAGGCATTACTTCTTCCGCTGTCGACCTTAACGATGTCGCTCAAGATAGTTCATCTAAAGCTAATCAGCAGCAACAAGCAGTCGATACCGTAGCCTCAGCAATGAATGAGTTACATGCGAGTAACCAAGAGGTTGCCAATGCTGCGCAAAATGCCGCAACCGCAGCTCAAGAAGCCAGTGATAAAAGCTCTCAAGGTTCCAGTGTTATAGACCAAGCAACTGATCAAATAGATTCTCTGTCTGACTTACTTAGCCAAACCGAAACCAATACACACAAATTAGCCCAAGACTCAGAGGATGTCGGCACCGTCTTGGATGTGATTCGTGGTATTGCAGAGCAAACTAACCTGTTGGCACTTAACGCGGCCATTGAGGCTGCGCGCGCGGGTGAACAAGGACGAGGTTTTGCGGTTGTTGCAGATGAAGTTCGTACACTTGCCACACGAACTCAATCAAGTACCGACGAAATTGAGCAGATTGTTTCTAGTTTGCAAGGCAGAGCAAAAGAAGTAACAGAGTCCATGGCACAAACGCAAGTTCAATCAGCGCAAACTCAAGAACAAGCAGCGATGGCGAAAGAAGCGCTAGGTTCGATTGAAGAGCAAGTAAACATCATCTTGTCTCTCAATGAGCAAATCGCTGAAGCAAGCTCGCAACAAACGCTCGCGACAGACGAAATTAGCCAAAACTTGACCAACATCGCCGATCACAGTGTACAGACGACTTCTCAAGCAGAGATGATAGCTCAAGCGAGTAGAAACATGATGGAAAGTGGTCAGCAGCTACAAAACAACTTGAGAATGTTTAAGGTGTAACAACAATATGAGCGAGCCTGCAGCTTAGCTTTCAGGCTCGTTCAGTGCTGCTAAGATAGAGCAATGAGCAGCACTATCATCTGAATGACCACAGCACGCATCGTTAATTTTCTTTAGCGCTACACGTATTTTGGTGAGCTCTTCGATTTTTTGATCAATGACATCAAGCTTGCTAGAAGTAACAGCCTTCACTTCTGCACAGCTTCTTACTGTCGCTTCCAACTTAATTTCTAGCAACTCACGAATTTCTTCCAAACTGAGGCCCAACTGCTTAGCCTTCAATATGAAATTCACCTGCTTTTGGTTTTCTTCGTTATATAAACGATAGCCAGATTCACTGCGCCCAGCAGGCGAAATTAACCGATTCTTTTCGTAGAACCTGAGAGTATCGGAGCTAACTCGACATCTTTTTGCTAATTCACCGATCTGAAACATAACTTCCCTACCTTTTAATACTGATATTTCTATCCAAATAGCCGCTATTTTGTCATTTTTTCGCCATGCCAAACGATTGCGCGAGCTTTTTAGGAATAAATTCGTTAGAATGTGCGCCGTCGATTTAGAGGTATTGATAACCTCCTGAATATAGGCAAGGTCTTTACCAAAGTAGAGAAACAAGCTTTAGACAATGACTGAAGCACAACATTCTCCATTTTGGCAAACACCTTAAAACTGTATAACCCCGTGAATTTGAGGAAGAAGGTAGCATGAATAACGCTCGTCCTATTCGCCGCGCACTCATCAGCGTATCAGACAAAACTGGCATTGTGGAGTTCGCGAAAGCGCTTTCCGACCGTGGCGTCGACATTTTATCGACTGGTGGAACCGCTCGCCTGTTAGCCGACAGTGGCTTAGCAGTGACTGAAGTTTCAGATTATACAGGCTTTCCTGAGATGATGGATGGCCGAGTAAAAACTCTGCATCCTAAAGTACATGGCGGTGTACTTGGTCGCCGCGGTCAAGATGATGCGGTAATGGAAACTCACGGTATCAACCCAATTGATATGGTTGTTGTGAACCTATATCCGTTTGCTGAAACTGTCGCAAAAGAAGGCTGTACTTTAGAAGACGCAGTAGAAAACATCGATATCGGTGGCCCAACTATGGTTCGCTCTGCAGCAAAAAATCATAAAGATGTCACTATCGTTGTTAACGCACACGACTACGACCGTGTTGTTGCTGAGATGGACGCAAACGAGAAGTCTTTAACTCTTGAAACTCGCTTTGATTTAGCAATCGCAGCATTTGAGCACACTGCATCTTACGACGGCATGATTGCCAACTACTTCGGCACTATGGTTCCTTCTTATGGTGAAAATAAAGAAGGTGATGCGGAATCTAAATTCCCACGTACGTTCAACCAACAGTTTGTTAAAAAACAAGACATGCGTTATGGCGAAAACAGCCACCAAGATGCAGCTTTCTACGTAGAAGCAAACCCAGAAGAAGCATCAGTCTCTACTGCTCGTCAAATTCAGGGTAAAGCTCTATCTTATAACAACATCGCAGACACTGACGCGGCACTTGAGTGTGTGAAAGAATTTGCTGAGCCTGCTTGTGTGATCGTTAAACACGCAAACCCTTGTGGTGTTGCTCTAGGTGAAAACATTCTAGAAGCGTACAACCGTGCTTACCAAACCGATCCAACATCAGCCTTTGGCGGTATCATCGCTTTCAACCACGAGCTAGACGCTGAAACAGCAGCTGCTATCGTTGAACGTCAATTTGTTGAAGTTATCATTGCACCTAAAGTATCAGCGGAAGCAATCGAAGTCGTTTCAGCGAAGAAAAATGTTCGTTTGTTGGAGTGTGGTGAATGGTCAACGAAGACAACTGGCTTTGATGTAAAACGCGTTAACGGCGGCCTGCTTGTACAAGATCGCGATCAAGGTATGGTTTCTCTAGACGACTTGAAAGTAGTATCTAAACGTCAACCAACAGATGAAGAATTGAAAGACGCTCTATTCTGCTGGAAAGTGGCGAAGTACGTGAAATCTAACGCTATCGTATACGCAAAAGGCGATATGACTATTGGTGTGGGTGCTGGTCAAATGAGCCGAGTTTACTCTGCTAAAATTGCGGGTATTAAAGCCGCCGACGAGAACCTAGAAGTTGCTGGTAGTGTAATGGCATCTGACGCATTCTTCCCGTTCCGCGATGGCATTGACGCTGCTGCAGAAGCGGGTATCAAATGTGTTATCCAACCCGGCGGCTCAATGCGCGATGAAGAAGTAATTCAAGCTGCAGACGAGCACGGTATGGCGATGATCTTCACTGGTATGCGCCACTTCCGTCACTAATTACTACTGAGGCGCTCTCTAGCGCCTCGTTTCACATATTTTGAGGATACATACAATGAATGTTCTTGTAATTGGCTCAGGCGGCCGTGAGCACGCATTAGGCTGGAAAGCAGCACAAAATCCAAATGTAGAAACAGTCTTTGTTGCACCGGGTAATGCTGGTACTGCACTAGAGCCAAAACTTAAAAATGTTCAGATCGACGTTGAAGATATCCAAGGCTTAGTCAAATTTGCTCAAGATAACTCTATCGAGCTGACTATTGTCGGCCCAGAAGCTCCACTTGTTATCGGTGTTGTCGATGCTTTCCAAAAAGCTGGTTTGCCAATCTTTGGCCCCACTGAAGGCGCGGCTCAGCTTGAAGGTTCTAAAGCATTTACCAAAGATTTCTTGGCTCGCCACGATATCCCAACAGCGGCTTACGCAAACTTCACTGAGATTGAGCCTGCGTTGGCTTACGTTCGTGAACAAGGCGCGCCTATTGTAGTAAAAGCTGATGGTCTTGCGGCTGGTAAAGGTGTGATCGTTGCGATGACACTAGAAGAAGCGGAAGATGCAATCAAAGATATGCTTGCTGGCAATGCCTTTGGTGACGCTGGTAGTCGAGTAGTTATCGAAGAATTCCTAGAGGGTGAAGAAGCAAGCTTTATCGTAATGGTAGATGGCAAGAATGTTCTACCAATGGCAACCAGCCAAGATCACAAGCGTGTTGGCGATAAAGACACAGGTCCGAATACTGGTGGTATGGGTGCTTACTCGCCTGCTCCTGTTGTCACTTCTGACGTGTACGATCGAATTATGCAGCAAGTGATCTACCCAACTGTAGAAGGCATGGCGAAAGAAGGCCACCCATACACGGGCTTCTTGTACGCTGGCTTAATGATAGATGGCGAAGGTAACCCTAAAGTCATTGAGTACAACTGCCGCTTTGGCGATCCAGAAACTCAACCAATCATGATGCGCATGCAATCTGATCTTGTTGAACTGTGCCTCACTGCTATCGAAGGCAAGCTTGACCAAGCTGAGTCTAAATGGGATTCACGCGCATCTATCGGCATCGTACTTGCTGCGGGCGGTTATCCTGCATCGTACAGCAAAGGGGATGTAATCTCTGGGCTTCCTAGCCAAGAAGTTGCTGGCGAAAAAGTTTTCCACGCGGGTACTACCGACAAAGATGGACAGGTTGTGACTAACGGAGGTCGCGTTCTTTGCGCTACAGCTCTGGGCAACTCAGTCTCAGAAGCCCAAGCTCAAGCGTACCAGCTTGCGAAACAAATTGATTGGGATGGCATGTTCCATCGCAATGATATCGGCTACCGTGCTATCGCTCGAGAGCAAGAATCATAAACGAGAAAGGCGCTCAACTTGAGCGCCTTTTTTACATCTGGATAAATCAAATTACTCTTTGATGTAGCTTGGCCGAGCAATACATTGCTGATTCTGGTCTGCCATCATCAACAGTGTATCAACTTCTACTGACTTGCCGGAAACCTTGCCGAGAAAAGCAACGTAGCTATCAACAGAGGAAAGACGATTTACCACAAACTTTGGCAATGTCTTATTAAACTCAATTTTGTTGTATACCTTACCATCACAAGACTTGAACGTTTTTCCAGTCCACAGCCCCTGAAGCAAGATCGTACCTTGAGTCTTTTGCTGATTAACAACCGCTGTCACTGTTTGTGCTTCTTGCAAGTAGCGAACCAACTGGTTTTCATTTAGAGGCAGTATATGTCCACCTAAACGGTATTGTTGGTAAATCGCCTCTCCGTCCGCATTAAAACGGATCACAACACTAAACGGCACCATGCCTTGTTTGTCAGTGAGCGTTTCACCTTTTCTAATTAACTCTTGTACCTTCCCTTCATTCCACTTGTAGTAAGTTTTATACCATCCAGATTTACCGTCATTGACGTAATCCGAACCAGAAACAGGGTTTTCAATGGTTTCTGTCGTCCAATAGAAACTTGTTGCATCACCCAAGATCTCACCACCAGTATACTGCGTGGCTTTATCTAGACCAGCTGTCGAGGAGCAACCTGCAAGAGAAGAGATAATTAAAAAAGGTAGAATTAGCTTTTTCATAAGATAAATAGACACCGAGATATTTGCTACCTCGGTGAAGTGTAATCTACTTTACAGAATCTTTCAGCGCTTTACCTGCTGCAAATGCTGGAACATTCGCTGCCGCGATTTGGATTTCTGCACCTGTTTTAGGGTTACGGCCAGTACGGGCTGCGCGGTGGTTTACTTTGAATGTACCAAAACCAATTAGTTGAACCTGGTCTCCCTCTTTAAGCGCTTCAGTTACGCCATCAAGAGTTGCTTCAAGAGCAGATTTTGCTTGAGCTTTAGACAGATCCGCTTTTTCAGCAATAAAGTCGATTAATTGGGTCTTGTTCATTAGGTTTCCCTTCTCGTGTGTTATCGGAATTCAAGCTCACTCTAAAGCATAAATGCCCTGTCTGGCAAAGGTTTGTCGCCAATCTTTAGCTTTAATGACGTACTTTTAACCATAATATGAGTATTAACTCACAATTTGCCACTAATTGACCGTAGGTAAAGGGCTGGCGAGGTATGTCGCACTGCAACTCAATGCGCAACTGCATGTATAACTGTAGTCATTATTCTAAAAAGCAGGAAGGCAAAATAGCCCGTGAACAATATTGTTTATAAAATCCTCAACAGTTTTACTAATAATTCCTCACTGGGGCTTTTGACATATGTTTTGTGTCAATTCTAAGGCAACATATTGCGCAAGATCTCAGCCATGTTACTCTCAATTTTCATAGCAAAGGGATTGATATGTTACTGCTTACCATTTTTGTTGCCATCGCTATTGGCGTTTCGTTCGTCTGCTCTATTTTAGAAGCCGTCTTACTCAGTATTACTCCGGGCTATGTTGCTCAAATGCGACAGCAAGAGCATCGCTCTGCCAAAAAGCTCGTTCGGCTCAAGTCTGATATCGATCGGCCACTCGCAGCCATACTAACTTTAAACACGATTGCACATACTGTAGGAGCGGCAAGCGCTGGTGCTCAGGCTACAATTGTATTTGGCGAAGAGTGGTTAGGAGTTTTCTCCGCGGTGTTAACACTTGGTATATTAGTGCTATCCGAAATCGTCCCAAAAACCGTTGGTGCAACTTATTGGCGCCAATTAGCTCCGGCTACAGCCACTATTTTACGCTGGATGGTTTGGGGGCTTGCACCATTTATTTGGTTCTCAGAGCTCATAACTAAAAGGCTTTCTCGCAATCAAGAAGATACAAAAATGCGAGATGAACTCTCGGCTATTGCCATGCTAGCCAAAGAGCAAGGCGAGTTTGCCGAGGGAGAGTCTAAGATTTTGACTAACCTACTTGGCATTCAAGATATTCCCGTAACCAAAGTCATGACACCAAGACCTGTGCTATTTAGGGTCGAAGCAGAGCTGACTATCAATCGCTTTCTTGAAATCCACCATGACACACCTTTTTCTCGGCCACTGGTATATAGCAAAGAAAAAGACAACGTTATTGGTTTTGTTCATAGATTGGAGTTGTTTAAGCACAGACAAGCAGGCTACGGCGAAACACAGTTAGGTGCGATCATGCGTCCCATACATGTACTGCTTAACACGTTATCACTTCCGAAAGCCTTCGAGCAAATGATGGCTAACCGATTGCAGCTCGCTATTGTAGGTGATGAATACGGTACTGTATTGGGTGTACTGACTCTAGAAGATATCTTCGAACATCTAATTGGAGAAGAGATCGTCGATGAGGCCGATAAGTTCGCAGATATGCAGAAGCTAGCTTTTGAGCGTTGGAAGCAATGGAAAGCTAGCCACAGAATAAACGACAGTGGGGAAGAAAAGAGCGAGTAAAACGCTTAGCTTAACTCAACGCCTATATTGCTGATTGCTTCGTCTCTCAGTTCTTGGCGTAAATCTTTAATTAAATCGATGTCGCGTTCTTGAACGTCTCTTAGAGGCCTAAAGATCGCCCATTGAATGTCCCACTCCGCAGAAACCGCTTCATTCTCTTTTTGGTTTTCGTCGGTAATCGCTTCACCTGTCTGAGCTTCTTCTAGTTGAGCAACGGTAAGCACAGATTGCTGACTGACTTGCTGCATGCTTTCAAATAGATCATCACGGTCAAGTAAACCGTGCAGCATAGTAGATAGAGCAACACAGGCATCAATAGCTGGGTAAACTGCGTAAAAATCAAAGTCGTCTGAGCTAGGAATGATATCTTCTAGTTTCTCTAATTGACGTTCAAAGTTTATTTTTGCACTTTTAACTGTTAACAGCTCCCATACACTATCTAATATTTCACGATATACTCGTGCTTCAGCGTATTCTGTATTGGCGCAAAACGTGGCAAAGTTAGGGTACATGCGCTCACAAAGGCAAGCCATGAAGGTAATCTGTTGCCATGGTTCAAACTTCTCTAGTCGAACCTGAAGAGGGTTTCGTAGCATAATATTCATTCGTTGCGAAAGAAAAAGACAGCGGAAGTGTACTTGATATGTACTAAGGAAAAAAGCAAGCAAATGAATAAAGTTTACCTACTGACACACAACAACGACCAATACGTTCAATTATTGCAAAACCTGCCGTTACCCGGATTAGAAATTGTTGACGATAAGAAAGAAGCCAATATCGTCATCGGTGCGCCACCACTTGCCGCTAAGTGCCTGAATGAATTCACCTCGTTGGAATGGCTTCAATCAACATATGCCGGTATCGAAACTCTTGTACAACCTGAGCTTAGGCAAGATTATTTGCTAACAAATATCAAAGGTATCTTTGGTCAATTTATTTCAGAATACGTGATTGGCTACTGCATACAACATTATCGCCACTTTCCACAGTACCAAGATCAGCAAAATAAAAGAGATTGGCAGCCGCACAGCTACACATCTTTGCTGGACAAAAAAATGGTCATACTAGGCACTGGCTCAATAGGTAACTACCTAGCAAAAGCCGCTACAGCGATGGGCTTTACGGTATCTGGAGTAAATAGAACCGGGATACCAGCAAAAGACTCTGCGTTTGACTCTCTCTATCACATCAACGAAATTCACTCCGTTTTAAAGGGTGCTGATGTCATCGTTAACACCTTGCCTGAGACGAGCAATACTCTAGGACTTCTCGACAAAGAACTCTTCTCAAACTGCCAGAAAGTTTTATTTTTCAATGTGGGGCGAGGAAGTACAGTCAACGAAGACGAGCTTATCGAGTGTATTGAAGCTCAATACATAGAGCACGCGTTTTTAGATGTGTTCACACATGAGCCGCTATCACAAGAGCACCCATATTGGTCTCACGACTCTATTACAGTCACACCTCATATTGCAGCGACTAGCTTTCCAAGAGATGTTATCGAAACCTTTAAAGTTAACTACGATAGGTGGTGCCATGGGTTTAGTTTGGAAAACATAGTGAACTTTGATAAAGGTTATTAATGTTGGAAACTCTGTTAGCAGAAATACGTCGATGCCGTATCTGCGAAGCCCAATTGCCCTTAGGAGCTAATCCAGTAATTCAAGCTAGTTCTGATGCTAGGTTAATGATTGTAGGCCAAGCTCCGGGCACAAGAGTTCACGAGACTTCCATTCCGTGGAACGATCCGAGTGGAGATCGGTTAAGGGAGTGGTTACAGCTTGATAAAACACATTTCTATGACGCCAAAAACATAGCGATCATGCCTATGGGACTTTGCTATCCGGGAAAAGGAAAAAGCGGCGACCTTCCTCCTAGAAAGGAGTGCGCCCCAAAATGGCATCAGAAAGTTTGGGATCAATTACCCAATATAGGTATGACATTGCTCATTGGCCAATATGCTCAAAATTATTATCTCACTAACAAGCCAAAAACACTGACAGAAACAGTGCGCCTGTGGAAAAATTGGGCTCCGCAATACATCCCCCTTCCACACCCTTCACCACGAAATACGCTTTGGCTAAGAAAGAACCCTTGGTTTGAGTCAGACGTCGTTCCTTACATTAGAGAATATGTTCATCAACACTTGGAAAGAAAGTAGCAGCTTTCACTAATCATCTTGAGCACAAAAGCTAATGGACTGCGAAATACCCGTTCTTTTAACTTAGGCTCAATATATGTAGCGAACGAGCCCATGCGCTTCTGGTGTGACAGGCCGCTTTCTTTCAAACAGAGAGGCTAACCAACTGAACTATCACTCTCGCATTCAATATTCCCAAAACGTAAAAAAGCCCCAGTCTTTCGACTGAGGCTTAGTATAAATGGCGGAGTGGACGGGACTCGAACCCGCGACCCCCGGCGTGACAGGCCGGTATTCTAACCAACTGAACTACCACTCCGCAGTGGTATCACTCGCATTCGCAAGTGTCCATCTTTTGTCTTCACATTTGAAAAAGTGAAAATAAATTTAAAGCCCGGCGATGACCTACTCTCACATGGGGAAGCCCCACACTACCATCGGCGCAGTTGCGTTTCACTTCTGAGTTCGGCATGGAATCAGGTGGGTCCACAACGCTATGGTCGCCAAGCAAATTCTTCATCATAAAGTCATCGACTCTACGATTTAATTCGGAAAGCTGTTTTAAGTTCTATTACACATTCAATGTTCTAGTTTGAGTCCCACAAAAACCCTTTTGGTGTTGTATGGTTAAGCCTCACGGGCAATTAGTACAGGTTAGCTCAACGCCTCACAACGCTTACACACCCTGCCTATCAACGTTCTAGTCTCGAACAACCCTTAAGGACACATAAAGTGTCAGGGAAGACTCATCTCAGGGCTCGCTTCCCGCTTAGATGCTTTCAGCGGTTATCGATTCCGAACTTAGCTACCGGGCAATGCCATTGGCATGACAACCCGAACACCAGAGGTTCGTCCACTCCGGTCCTCTCGTACTAGGAGCAGCCCCCTTCAATCTTCCAACGCCCACGGCAGATAGGGACCGAACTGTCTCACGACGTTCTAAACCCAGCTCGCGTACCACTTTAAATGGCGAACAGCCATACCCTTGGGACCGACTTCAGCCCCAGGATGTGATGAGCCGACATCGAGGTGCCAAACACCGCCGTCGATATGAACTCTTGGGCGGTATCAGCCTGTTATCCCCGGAGTACCTTTTATCCGTTGAGCGATGGCCCTTCCATTCAGAACCACCGGATCACTATGACCTGCTTTCGCACCTGCTCGAATTGTCATTCTCGCAGTCAAGCGGGCTTATGCCATTGCACTAACCTCACGATGTCCAACCGTGATTAGCCCACCTTCGTGCTCCTCCGTTACTCTTTGGGAGGAGACCGCCCCAGTCAAACTACCCACCAGGCACTGTCCTCACCCCAGATAATGGGGCCAAGTTAGAACATCAACACTACAAGGGTGGTATTTCAAGGACGGCTCCACCACATCTAGCGACGCGGTTTCAAAGCCTCCCACCTATCCTACACATGTAGGGTCAATGTTCAGTGCCAAGCTGTAGTAAAGGTTCACGGGGTCTTTCCGTCTAGCCGCGGGTACACTGCATCTTCACAGCGATTTCAATTTCACTGAGTCTCGGGTGGAGACAGCGTGGCCATCATTACGCCATTCGTGCAGGTCGGAACTTACCCGACAAGGAATTTCGCTACCTTAGGACCGTTATAGTTACGGCCGCCGTTTACCGGGGCTTCGATCAAGAGCTTCGACCGAAGTCTAACCCCATCAATTAACCTTCCGGCACCGGGCAGGCGTCACACCGTATACGTCATCTTACGATTTAGCACAGTGCTGTGTTTTTAATAAACAGTTGCAGCCACCTGGTATCTGCGACTCCCAATAGCTCCATCCGCAAGGGACTTCACCGTCGAGAGCGTACCTTCTCCCGAAGTTACGGTACCATTTTGCCTAGTTCCTTCACCCGAGTTCTCTCAAGCGCCTTGGTATTCTCTACCCGACCACCTGTGTCGGTTTGGGGTACGATTCCTTACAATCTGAAGCTTAGAGGCTTTTCCTGGAAGCATGGCATCAATGACTTCACTACCGTAGTAGCTCGACATCGTGTCTCAGCCTTAAAGAGAGCCGGATTTACCTAACTCTCAAGCCTACGCACTTGAACCTGGACGACCGTCGCCAGGCCCACCTAGCCTTCTCCGTCCCCCCATCGCAATTGTAAGAAGTACGGGAATATTAACCCGTTTCCCATCGACTACGCCTTTCGGCCTCGCCTTAGGGGTCGACTTACCCTGCCCCGATTAACGTTGGACAGGAACCCTTGGTCTTCCGGCGAGGAGGTTTTTCACCCCCTTTATCGTTACTCATGTCAGCATTCGCACTTCTGATACCTCCAGCAGACCTTACAGTCCACCTTCAACGGCTTACAGAACGCTCCCCTACCCAATACAATAAATTGCATTGCCGCAGCTTCGGTTTATTACTTAGCCCCGTTACATCTTCCGCGCAGGCCGACTCGACTAGTGAGCTATTACGCTTTCTTTAAATGATGGCTGCTTCTAAGCCAACATCCTAGCTGTCTAAGCCTTCCCACATCGTTTCCCACTTAGTAATAATTTGGGACCTTAGCTGGCGGTCTGGGTTGTTTCCCTCTCCACGACGGACGTTAGCACCCGCCGTGTGTCTCCCGGATAGTACTTACTGGTATTCGGAGTTTGCAAAGGGTTGGTAAGTCGGGATGACCCCCTAGCCTTAACAGTGCTCTACCCCCAGTAGTATTCGTCCGAGGCGCTACCTAAATAGCTTTCGGGGAGAACCAGCTATCTCCAGGTTTGATTGGCCTTTCACCCCTAGCCACAAGTCATCCGCTAATTTTTCAACATTAGTCGGTTCGGTCCTCCAGTTGATGTTACTCAACCTTCAACCTGCCCATGGCTAGATCACCTGGTTTCGGGTCTATATCCAGAGACTGAGCGCCCAGTTAAGACTCGGTTTCCCTACGGCTCCCCTAAACGGTTAACCTTGCCACTGAATATAAGTCGCTGACCCATTATACAAAAGGTACGCAGTCACACCACAAAGGTGCTCCTACTGCTTGTACGTACACGGTTTCAGGTTCTATTTCACTCCCCTCACAGGGGTTCTTTTCGCCTTTCCCTCACGGTACTGGTTCACTATCGGTCAGTCAGGAGTATTTAGCCTTGGAGGATGGTCCCCCCATGTTCAGACAGGATATCACGTGTCCCGCCTTACTCGATTTCACTTATGCTGCGCTGTCGGTTACGGGGCTATCACCCTGTATCGCGTGCCTTTCCAGACACTTCACCTGACGCAATAAAAGCTTAAGGGCTAACCCAATTTCGCTCGCCGCTACTTTCGGGATCTCGGTTGATTTCTTTTCCTCGGGGTACTTAGATGTTTCAGTTCCCCCGGTTCGCCTCATTAACCTATGTATTCAGTTAATGATACATGCTTATGCATGTGGGTTTCCCCATTCGGAAATCGTAGACTCAAGTGGCTTTTACTGCCTTATCTACGCTTATCGCAAGTTAATACGTCCTTCATCGCCTCTGACTGCCAAGGCATCCACCGTGTACGCTTAGTTACTTAACCATACAACCCAAAAGAGTTTTGTACGGTCAACACTAAAGGTGTCTCAATTTATTTAAACATGATTGAGACTGATAATTGCCGGACTCAAATATGAATAACTCGAAAGTTATTCCCAAGAACACTTGAATGTGTGTTGGTACCTAAATCAATACAGATTTAGGATTTGAGAACTTTTAATTAGATAACGATAAATCAAATCGTTATCTGTCAGCTTTCCAAATTGTTAAAGAGCAAGATGCATAAAACATCATTCAAATATTCTCGATAGAAAACATTCTGATGATGCAGTTTCTTCAGGCGTGATAAGTGACCAATAGGCATATTTAATATGCTAAAAGTAATTTAACGTGTATGAAGAAAAATGGTGGAGCTAAGCAGGATCGAACTGCTGACCTCCTGCGTGCAAGGCAGGCGCTCTCCCAGCTGAGCTATAGCCCCATCAGGTGTTGATACTATGTGCCAATCTATTAGGAAGTAAATTGGTGGGTCTGAGTGGACTTGAACCACCGACCTCTCGCTTATCAGGCGAACGCTCTAACCACCTGAGCTACAGACCCAGTATCGTCTCTAAAACTTTATAAACCATCAATCTGTGTGAACACTCATCGCAATAATCTTTCGTATAAGGAGGTGATCCAGCCCCAGGTTCCCCTAGGGCTACCTTGTTACGACTTCACCCCAGTCATGAACCACAAAGTGGTGAGCGTCCTCCCGAAGGTTAAACTACCCACTTCTTTTGCAGCCCACTCCCATGGTGTGACGGGCGGTGTGTACAAGGCCCGGGAACGTATTCACCGTAGCATTCTGATCTACGATTACTAGCGATTCCGACTTCATGGAGTCGAGTTGCAGACTCCAATCCGGACTACGACGCACTTTTTGGGATTCGCTCACCATCGCTGGTTGGCCGCCCTCTGTATGCGCCATTGTAGCACGTGTGTAGCCCTACTCGTAAGGGCCATGATGACTTGACGTCGTCCCCACCTTCCTCCGGTTTATCACCGGCAGTCTCCCTGGAGTTCCCGACATTACTCGCTGGCAAACAAGGATAAGGGTTGCGCTCGTTGCGGGACTTAACCCAACATTTCACAACACGAGCTGACGACAGCCATGCAGCACCTGTCTCAGAGTTCCCGAAGGCACCAAAGCATCTCTGCTAAGTTCTCTGGATGTCAAGAGTAGGTAAGGTTCTTCGCGTTGCATCGAATTAAACCACATGCTCCACCGCTTGTGCGGGCCCCCGTCAATTCATTTGAGTTTTAATCTTGCGACCGTACTCCCCAGGCGGTCTACTTAACGCGTTAGCTCCGAAAGCCACAGTTCAAGACCGCAACCTCCAAGTAGACATCGTTTACGGCGTGGACTACCAGGGTATCTAATCCTGTTTGCTCCCCACGCTTTCGCATCTGAGTGTCAGTATCTGTCCAGGGGGCCGCCTTCGCCACTGGTATTCCTTCAGATCTCTACGCATTTCACCGCTACACCTGAAATTCTACCCCCCTCTACAGTACTCTAGTGAATCAGTTTCAAATGACCTTCCGAGGTTGAGCCCCGGGCTTTCACATCTGACTTAATCCACCACCTGCATGCGCTTTACGCCCAGTAATTCCGATTAACGCTCGCACCCTCCGTATTACCGCGGCTGCTGGCACGGAGTTAGCCGGTGCTTCTTCTGCAGCTAACGTCAAGCAATGCAGTTATTAACTACACTACCTTCCTCACTGCTGAAAGTGCTTTACAACCCGAAGGCCTTCTTCACACACGCGGCATGGCTGCATCAGGGTTTCCCCCATTGTGCAATATTCCCCACTGCTGCCTCCCGTAGGAGTCTGGACCGTGTCTCAGTTCCAGTGTGGCTGATCATCCTCTCAGACCAGCTAGGGATCGTCGCCTTGGTAAGCCATTACCTTACCAACTAGCTAATCCCACCTAGGCGTATCCAATAGCGCAAGGCCCGAAGGTCCCCTGCTTTGCTCCAAAGAGAATATGCGGTATTAGCCATCGTTTCCAATGGTTATCCCCCTCTACTGGGCAACTTCCTAGGCATTACTCACCCGTCCGCCGCTCGTCAGCAAAGAAAGCAAGCTTTCTTTCTGTTACCGCTCGACTTGCATGTGTTAGGCCTGCCGCCAGCGTTCAATCTGAGCCATGATCAAACTCTTCAATTTAAGATTTTGTCGGCTCAATGAATACTGAACATTACATAAGTAATGTTTGAATTGACTGTGCCAAGTCCGAAGACTTGAATTGGTCACTCAGTTCATTGAAACCTAATTTGATACCGCTTTCCGTTAAGAAAGAAATATCTAATTTGATTATCATCAACGAGTGCCCACACAGATTGATAGGTTTATATTGTTAAAGAGCTTTGCTTTCAGTGCGTTAGCACTTAGGCAGGACGCGTATATTACGCTTTCTGCTTTGAAAGTCAACATAAAATTCTAAACTTTTTAGAACTCTATGGTGACTTGCTTATTTCATAAGCAAGTGCAGAAATAAAGCCCGGCGATGACCTACTCTCACATGGGGAAGCCCCACACTACCATCGGCGCAGTTGCGTTTCACTTCTGAGTTCGGCATGGAATCAGGTGGGTCCACAACGCTATGGTCGCCAAGCAAATTCTTCATCATAAAGTCATCGACTCTACGATTTAATTCGGAAAGCTGTTTTAAGTTCTATTACACATTCAATGTTCTAGTTTGAGTCCCACAAAAACCCTTTTGGTGTTGTATGGTTAAGCCTCACGGGCAATTAGTACAGGTTAGCTCAACGCCTCACAACGCTTACACACCCTGCCTATCAACGTTCTAGTCTCGAACAACCCTTAAGGACACATAAAGTGTCAGGGAAGACTCATCTCAGGGCTCGCTTCCCGCTTAGATGCTTTCAGCGGTTATCGATTCCGAACTTAGCTACCGGGCAATGCCATTGGCATGACAACCCGAACACCAGAGGTTCGTCCACTCCGGTCCTCTCGTACTAGGAGCAGCCCCCTTCAATCTTCCAACGCCCACGGCAGATAGGGACCGAACTGTCTCACGACGTTCTAAACCCAGCTCGCGTACCACTTTAAATGGCGAACAGCCATACCCTTGGGACCGACTTCAGCCCCAGGATGTGATGAGCCGACATCGAGGTGCCAAACACCGCCGTCGATATGAACTCTTGGGCGGTATCAGCCTGTTATCCCCGGAGTACCTTTTATCCGTTGAGCGATGGCCCTTCCATTCAGAACCACCGGATCACTATGACCTGCTTTCGCACCTGCTCGAATTGTCATTCTCGCAGTCAAGCGGGCTTATGCCATTGCACTAACCTCACGATGTCCAACCGTGATTAGCCCACCTTCGTGCTCCTCCGTTACTCTTTGGGAGGAGACCGCCCCAGTCAAACTACCCACCAGGCACTGTCCTCACCCCAGATAATGGGGCCAAGTTAGAACATCAACACTACAAGGGTGGTATTTCAAGGACGGCTCCACCACATCTAGCGACGCGGTTTCAAAGCCTCCCACCTATCCTACACATGTAGGGTCAATGTTCAGTGCCAAGCTGTAGTAAAGGTTCACGGGGTCTTTCCGTCTAGCCGCGGGTACACTGCATCTTCACAGCGATTTCAATTTCACTGAGTCTCGGGTGGAGACAGCGTGGCCATCATTACGCCATTCGTGCAGGTCGGAACTTACCCGACAAGGAATTTCGCTACCTTAGGACCGTTATAGTTACGGCCGCCGTTTACCGGGGCTTCGATCAAGAGCTTCGACCGAAGTCTAACCCCATCAATTAACCTTCCGGCACCGGGCAGGCGTCACACCGTATACGTCATCTTACGATTTAGCACAGTGCTGTGTTTTTAATAAACAGTTGCAGCCACCTGGTATCTGCGACTCCCAATAGCTCCATCCGCAAGGGACTTCACCGTCGAGAGCGTACCTTCTCCCGAAGTTACGGTACCATTTTGCCTAGTTCCTTCACCCGAGTTCTCTCAAGCGCCTTGGTATTCTCTACCCGACCACCTGTGTCGGTTTGGGGTACGATTCCTTACAATCTGAAGCTTAGAGGCTTTTCCTGGAAGCATGGCATCAATGACTTCACTACCGTAGTAGCTCGACATCGTGTCTCAGCCTTAAAGAGAGCCGGATTTACCTAACTCTCAAGCCTACGCACTTGAACCTGGACGACCGTCGCCAGGCCCACCTAGCCTTCTCCGTCCCCCCATCGCAATTGTAAGAAGTACGGGAATATTAACCCGTTTCCCATCGACTACGCCTTTCGGCCTCGCCTTAGGGGTCGACTTACCCTGCCCCGATTAACGTTGGACAGGAACCCTTGGTCTTCCGGCGAGGAGGTTTTTCACCCCCTTTATCGTTACTCATGTCAGCATTCGCACTTCTGATACCTCCAGCAGACCTTACAGTCCACCTTCAACGGCTTACAGAACGCTCCCCTACCCAATACAATAAATTGCATTGCCGCAGCTTCGGTTTATTACTTAGCCCCGTTACATCTTCCGCGCAGGCCGACTCGACTAGTGAGCTATTACGCTTTCTTTAAATGATGGCTGCTTCTAAGCCAACATCCTAGCTGTCTAAGCCTTCCCACATCGTTTCCCACTTAGTAATAATTTGGGACCTTAGCTGGCGGTCTGGGTTGTTTCCCTCTCCACGACGGACGTTAGCACCCGCCGTGTGTCTCCCGGATAGTACTTACTGGTATTCGGAGTTTGCAAAGGGTTGGTAAGTCGGGATGACCCCCTAGCCTTAACAGTGCTCTACCCCCAGTAGTATTCGTCCGAGGCGCTACCTAAATAGCTTTCGGGGAGAACCAGCTATCTCCAGGTTTGATTGGCCTTTCACCCCTAGCCACAAGTCATCCGCTAATTTTTCAACATTAGTCGGTTCGGTCCTCCAGTTGATGTTACTCAACCTTCAACCTGCCCATGGCTAGATCACCTGGTTTCGGGTCTATATCCAGAGACTGAACGCCCAGTTAAGACTCGGTTTCCCTACGGCTCCCCTAAACGGTTAACCTTGCCACTGAATATAAGTCGCTGACCCATTATACAAAAGGTACGCAGTCACACCACGAAGGTGCTCCTACTGCTTGTACGTACACGGTTTCAGGTTCTATTTCACTCCCCTCACAGGGGTTCTTTTCGCCTTTCCCTCACGGTACTGGTTCACTATCGGTCAGTCAGGAGTATTTAGCCTTGGAGGATGGTCCCCCCATGTTCAGACAGGATATCACGTGTCCCGCCTTACTCGATTTCACTTATGCTGCGCTGTCGGTTACGGGGCTATCACCCTGTATCGCGTGCCTTTCCAGACACTTCACCTGACGCAATAAAAGCTTAAGGGCTAACCCAATTTCGCTCGCCGCTACTTTCGGGATCTCGGTTGATTTCTTTTCCTCGGGGTACTTAGATGTTTCAGTTCCCCCGGTTCGCCTCATTAACCTATGTATTCAGTTAATGATACATGCTTATGCATGTGGGTTTCCCCATTCGGAAATCGTAGACTCAAGTGGCTTTTACTGCCTTATCTACGCTTATCGCAAGTTAATACGTCCTTCATCGCCTCTGACTGCCAAGGCATCCACCGTGTACGCTTAGTTACTTAACCATACAACCCAAAAGAGTTTTGTACGGTCAACACTAAAGGTGTCTCAATTTATTTAAACATGATTGAGACTGATAATTGCCGGACTCAAATATGAATAACTCGAAAGTTATTCCCAAGAACACTTGAATGTGTGTTGGTACCTAAATCAATACAGATTTAGGATTTGAGAACTTTTAATGAATAACATGAATCACATGTTATTCGTCAGCTTTCCAAATTGTTAAAGAGCATGTATTTCTTCTACTTAAAGAAGAAACCATTTTTAAATGTTCTCTTAAAGAGCACTTAAAGATGGTATCCCGTAGGGGAGTCGAACCCCTGTTACCGCCGTGAAAGGGCGGTGTCCTAGGCCTCTAGACGAACGGGACACTAGGCTAGCTTCTACTTTCATCAAATAGAAGTCACTCTCTTAACTTTACAAACCGTATCAATCTGTGTGAACACTCATCGCAATAATCTTTCGTATAAGGAGGTGATCCAGCCCCAGGTTCCCCTAGGGCTACCTTGTTACGACTTCACCCCAGTCATGAACCACAAAGTGGTGAGCGTCCTCCCGAAGGTTAAACTACCCACTTCTTTTGCAGCCCACTCCCATGGTGTGACGGGCGGTGTGTACAAGGCCCGGGAACGTATTCACCGTAGCATTCTGATCTACGATTACTAGCGATTCCGACTTCATGGAGTCGAGTTGCAGACTCCAATCCGGACTACGACGCACTTTTTGGGATTCGCTCACCATCGCTGGTTGGCCGCCCTCTGTATGCGCCATTGTAGCACGTGTGTAGCCCTACTCGTAAGGGCCATGATGACTTGACGTCGTCCCCACCTTCCTCCGGTTTATCACCGGCAGTCTCCCTGGAGTTCCCGACATTACTCGCTGGCAAACAAGGATAAGGGTTGCGCTCGTTGCGGGACTTAACCCAACATTTCACAACACGAGCTGACGACAGCCATGCAGCACCTGTCTCAGAGTTCCCGAAGGCACCAAAGCATCTCTGCTAAGTTCTCTGGATGTCAAGTGTAGGTAAGGTTCTTCGCGTTGCATCGAATTAAACCACATGCTCCACCGCTTGTGCGGGCCCCCGTCAATTCATTTGAGTTTTAATCTTGCGACCGTACTCCCCAGGCGGTCTACTTAACGCGTTAGCTCCGAAAGCCACAGTTCAAGACCGCAACCTCCAAGTAGACATCGTTTACGGCGTGGACTACCAGGGTATCTAATCCTGTTTGCTCCCCACGCTTTCGCATCTGAGTGTCAGTATCTGTCCAGGGGGCCGCCTTCGCCACTGGTATTCCTTCAGATCTCTACGCATTTCACCGCTACACCTGAAATTCTACCCCCCTCTACAGTACTCTAGTGAATCAGTTTCAAATGACCTTCCGAGGTTGAGCCCCGGGCTTTCACATCTGACTTAATCCACCACCTGCATGCGCTTTACGCCCAGTAATTCCGATTAACGCTCGCACCCTCCGTATTACCGCGGCTGCTGGCACGGAGTTAGCCGGTGCTTCTTCTGCAGCTAACGTCAAGCAATGCAGTTATTAACTACACTACCTTCCTCACTGCTGAAAGTGCTTTACAACCCGAAGGCCTTCTTCACACACGCGGCATGGCTGCATCAGGGTTTCCCCCATTGTGCAATATTCCCCACTGCTGCCTCCCGTAGGAGTCTGGACCGTGTCTCAGTTCCAGTGTGGCTGATCATCCTCTCAGACCAGCTAGGGATCGTCGCCTTGGTGAGCCATTACCTCACCAACTAGCTAATCCCACCTAGGCGTATCCAATAGCGCAAGGCCCGAAGGTCCCCTGCTTTGCTCCGAAGAGAGTATGCGGTATTAGCCATCGTTTCCAATGGTTATCCCCCTCTACTGGGCAACTTCCTAGGCATTACTCACCCGTCCGCCGCTCGTCAGCAAAGAAAGCAAGCTTTCTTTCTGTTACCGCTCGACTTGCATGTGTTAGGCCTGCCGCCAGCGTTCAATCTGAGCCATGATCAAACTCTTCAATTTAAGATTTTGTCGGCTCAATGAATACTGAACATTACATAAAGTAATGTTTGAATTGACTGTGCTGAGTCTTTCGACTCGTTGGTCACTTCGTTTCATTGAAACCTAATTTGAAGCCGAAGCTTCTAATTTGATTATCATCAACGAGTGCCCACACAGATTGATAGGTTTATATTGTTAAAGAGCAGTTCCTTACAACTTGTCGCTTTCAGCGCTTCGTTGCTAGGGGTGCGTATAGTACGCTTATCTTTTAGAGAGTCAAGAACTTATTTCATTTCTTTTTCTCTTCCAACACTTCAATTTCTGCGTGACTTGCGTCTCACTCCGTGTCGGTGAGGCGGCATTATAGGGAGAAATAAAATCATGACAAGCCTTTTTTTCAAATTTCTTTTTGTTCGCTTAATAATGCATCAAAGTCACTAAATTCGAATAAAATTACAACATTTGAGATGTATCACACCGATCTATTGGAAAAATTTCAGCCATGTACGTAAGATTCTTGTGTCTATTTTGTTAAAAGTAGTCTTTTTATTTCTGTTACCTAACTTGTAGTATTCAAATATGAACTCAAATAAATCGTCTTTATTGATAATCGCTCTAGCTATAATTGGCGGCATTATATTCTGGCAGGTTTACTTACCTCCAGCAGCTACGTTCGTTATTGGTGTTATCGCTGCCACTTTTGTTCTTAAACTTTCTTGCGCCAATGGCAGTTCTAGCTCATCGAGCTCTGCATCCACAAAAACTCTGTATGTAGGCAACCTACCATACAAAGCAAATGAGTCTCACGTCAGAGAGCTATTTGCTAAACACGGAGAAGTCTTCGCTGTTCGTTTAATGAAAGATAAGCGTACGGGGAAAAGAAGAGGGTTCGGTTTCGTTGTGATGGCAAGCGCCGATATTAACAATGCTATCGATGCCTTAAATGAGCAGGATTATATGCAGAGAACATTAAAAGTTCGCATTGCCAATGATCCTAAACACCCTGAATCGGAAATATCTTCACAGGACTAAAGCCAAGTTTGTGGAGAGAATTATTTAGTGCGCCTTCTTGCCAAGTTGGCGCGGTACTGTAAATGAGGTGTGGCCTTTGAGCAGGTTTTGTTGTCGCCTCTAATTGCAGAATCAAAGCTTTGACCCTTCGTGCAATTGCCTCACCCGAGTCCACTAGCGTAACCCCTTTTCCTAAAGCTTGTCCTATCTCCTCTTTGATTAGAGGAAAATGAGTGCATCCCAACACAGCAACATCAACGCGATTACAAATTGGCTCCAACAACTGACTTAACTCCTGAGAGTCAACGGCTTTACCACGTAGTTTCTGTTCTGCCATATCAACCAATTTCGTCGAGCCCAGCATCTCTACCGTTTTTCCATTAGCAAAATCACGAACCAGTTCTTTTGTGTACTTCCTCGTGATCGTTGCAGGCGTGGCAATTAATGCAACTGAGTCGTTAGATAGAAGAGAAGCGGGTTTAATCGCTGGAACTACTCCGACTACAGGGATAGTCAATTGTTCTCTAAGTTTTGGTAGAACAATCGTGCTGGCAGTATTGCAAGCAATAACTACCAAATCGATTTGATGCTTTTGGGTATGCTGCAAAACAATTTGGTTCACTCTAGCTAAGAGTATTTCTGGCGAGAGCTCTCCATATGGGTACGCTTCATTATCGAATACATATACGTAGTTCAAGTTAGGAAGCATAGCTTGTATTTCTTGAAATACCGATAAGCCACCGACTCCAGAGTCAAAAACTAAAACGTTGTATGTTGAAGATGTATTCACTTAAAGAACCCAAAACAAAAGACAGGAGGATCATACCGACTCTATCAAATTTGGCAATCCACTCCTGTCAACTTGCCGCTAACTAGAAATCGTATGTAGCACTCACATAGTAATTACGACCAGGCGTCGCGTAACCATCTACTGTTTCATAGTTTGTGTTGAAAACATTGCCGATTTTGCCAGCAACGGATAAGTTATCATTCACATAATAAGTGGTCGCAAAATCCACCAGCGAATAAGGGTCGAGCAATTCAGTGTTAGCCGAATCACTATATCTCTTTCCTTGATAAAGATAGCTTAGCTCAAGCTGCCAATTCGCTAACATATAGCTAGCATTCCACTTAGCGCTATTTTTTGCTCTTTGTGCTAACTCATTCCCTGAAGATTTGTCTTCGGTATCTAAATAGTCGTAAGACACTTCATTGTAAATTGGACCAGTTTGAAACTTTCCTACTATCTCATAACCAGTGATCGCAGCCTCACCGACATTAACCATCGTCGAACCATTACTGGTAATCATGTCTTTTACAAGGCTATGGTAAGCAGATAAACGTACGTTGATGAGGCTTAAGTTTGATTCGACTGCAAGCTCTCCACCGGTTGTTTTTTCTGGTTTTAAGTCTGGGTTTCCCTTATAGCCATATTGATCTGGCCAGTAGAGATCATTAAAAGTAGGTGCCTTAAAAGAGGTACCATAACTTCCGGTTAAGCGTGTTGCGTCAGTTAGCCTGTACCCCGAAGCCAGTTGGTAGGTGGTAAAGTTACCATAGGCGCTATTGTCATCAAAGCGCACATTCACTTCTGATGAAGCCTTACCCTTTTTGATTCGAGCACCCGTATAAGCGGCAGAGTTATTACGACTATTTTGAGTATACTGAGTTGAAGTGTTCTCAACTTTATCCTGATACCATTCTGCCCCCCCAAGCAATGCTAAAGCTTTACTTAGCGTATATACGTTTTTCCAGTCAGTTGAGTAACGATTCGTACTAATCGTGGATGAAGATGTTCCTCCCAAGAACTCGGTACTGTCTTGGTTCGTGGCAACAGTCAGCGTGCTTGACAGCAATTCTTTCTTATACTGTCCAACAAGTCCAAGCGCATATTGATCTGCTTTGCTATTGTCAGAAGAACCCACCCAACCATCTGTGTCATAATAGGTATGCTGCCTTTGATAGTACCCATTAGCCTTTAAGGTTAAATAATCGGTTTTCTTAATTCCTGTATCAACGGTCAGATACTGAGTATTAAACCCGTCATCATCTGCATCTTGCGGATTAGTACTGTTAGGCTGAATATTATATCCACGCTCTGCTTGATGGGTTGCAGAGATGTTTAACCATGCTCGGTTGTCGTCACTTGTTGCTGCAGTATTAGCACTAAGATTGTACAGTCCGTAGCTACCTAACCCTGCACTAACAGAGCTTGAGCCATCAACGCCACTGGTTGTGATGATATTAATGACACCAGCTACCGCATCTGAACCATAAACAGCAGCCTCTGGTCCTTGCAGTACTTCTATTCTTTGCACGCCACTCAATGGAATTGCGGCTAAATTTGCAGCCCCTGATGTCGCGCTGCCTATACGCACACCATTCATCAACACAAGAATATTTTTTGTGGCTCGTCCGCGGATAAACACGGATTGGTTTTGCCCTATCCCGCCACTATTCGACACTTGAATACCCGGCAGCCGTTGCAGAACTTGCGTCAAAGACTTCGCTTGAATTGCATTAATATCTTGCTTGGTAATGATTTCGACCGGAGCAATCAGATCACTCACTTGGTCTTCAAAAGGATTGGCAGTAACGACCATGGTCTGGTTGGCCGAGATTGACTGGTTAACAGAATCTGTATTTGCGTAGGTAAACGGCGCAACGCATAACAGCGATCCCACTGCGACCGTCAGTTTTGATTTGTTCATTTGAATTGTAAGTCCTATAACGCGTTATACTCACTGAACCTAAAGTAAGTAACTTTTTATAGGCTCAGCTGCTGGCTGGTATTCGGACTTAAGAGCACTACCAAAGCTTGGCAACCTACGGCTAGACTTCCCGCAAAATATGCAGTGTCAAATAAGCCTTCGTTCTCTATTACCGCTGCGCGTCAGTTCTGGATTCACACCAGATTCCCATTTCAGCCATCTAAACCGCTAGATGGCACCAACTGAGGCAAGATACTATTGGTATGAGACATTTTTGTCCATATTAAGTTGCTAAATACTTCCAAGCTCTTGTTAATCATTTCAATTTTAAAGCCATAATATTTTGAATTTATTAGACTTGATGAAATTTAGTGGCAGTAAGTGGCTAACAATACTAGACATAAAGACAAGATTGACTAAGATCTGCGCTCTCAAAGAAGATGCTCCACCCAATATAGAGGCAAAAAATGGCGACACCTGAAATGACACCAGAGAACTATGTAATTCAGCTTGAAGAGAAAAAGCAACGTATGCAAGCAATGTTCGCTCCTTTTTCTGCACCTGAGGTGGAAGCGTTTGAGTCTCCGATCCAGCACTATCGGATGCGCGCAGAGTTTCGTGTGTGGCATGAGGGTGAAGATCTTTACTACGTCATGTTCAATCAAGAGACGCGTGAAAAATATCGCGTTGATCAATTCCCCACTGCTAGCCTTCTTATTAATCAGCTAATGCCAGTATTAATTGAGGAGTTAAAGCCAAACAAAAGCTTGCGCCACAAGCTTTTCCAAGTGGACTTTTTATCGACCTTAAGTGGTGAAATACTTGTCTCCCTTCTTTACCACAAGCAGCTTGATGAAGAATGGAATGAGCAAGCCAAGCAGCTTAAGAGCAAGCTGGTAGAAAAAGGCTTCAACCTGAACCTTATCGGCCGAGCAAGGAAGATGAAGGTTGTGCTCGATAAAGATTATGTTGTCGAGTCTTTAAATGTTTTTGGCAAAGAGTACATTTACCAACAAGTAGAAAATAGCTTCACTCAGCCAAATGGTAAAGTTGCTGAGAAAATGCTGGAGTGGGCTGTAGATTGCACCAAAGATAGTCAAGGCGATTTACTCGAGCTGTATTGCGGTAACGGCAACTTCTCACTTGCACTGGCGCAAAACTTCGACCGTGTGCTAGCAACGGAGCTCGCCAAACCATCAGTAAACTCAGCTCAATACAATATTGCGGCAAACAAAATCGATAACGTGCAAATTATCAGAATGTCAGCAGAGGAATTTACTGAAGCGATGGAAGGCAAAAGAGAGTTTCGTCGCTTGAAGCAAGCTGGCGTGGATTTAAAAAGCTACAACTGCCAGACCATTTTTGTCGATCCACCGAGAGCGGGTATGGATATCGATACTTGTAAAATGGTTCAGGGCTACTCTCGCATTCTATATATTTCTTGTAACCCAGATACGTTGCTGGAGAACTTGAAAGTGTTAGGGGAAACACATGCTATCACTCGCTTTGCGCTGTTTGATCAGTTCCCATACACGCACCATATTGAAGCTGGGGTTTTGCTTGAGCGTAAAGCTTAACCTTGATTAGAAAATATAAAAAACGAGCCCATGAAAGCGGCTCGTTTTTTTATTTCTAGTATAAGTAACTATTCAACTTCTTCTTTTTTCTTATGGGATAAGAAACCAAGCTTGTAGCCTATCCAGAGTATTAAGACTAAAGATATGATGATGGCCAAAAAGTTCGACCCTTCATTCGGATACTGAGCTTTGATGAAAGCAGCATGCCCAAAGGCACCCACCAAAAAGCAAGCCAGCCCTAATAAAGGAATATCTTCAGAAACGGGGTTCTTTAGATACTCTTGGTAAAGTGCTTGCAACGCTAGCACTATGGCAATCCATGGAAATATAGAGAAATGCACTTCACTCATTGTCATTGAAGACAAAATAGCGTCACCACATAAACCAGCAATTAACGCCAGTACTAATGTCTTCTTCTCTGAACCACGATTAACTGGGGTGTTTTCGTTCGACATCAATTTTAATTCCTCTTAATCGATTACGTTCACGTTCTTTACGATACCAATACGCACCTTTCGCGATCATGCGCAATTGTAATATCAACCTATCCGCCAACTCTTCTCGTTCTGACTTATTTAAATCTAATGCTTCTGCTCCAGAGCTAAATACTAAGGTTACAGAAGCTTCTGCTTGAATTGTTGCTTCATCCCTACCCATTCCAGAACTAATCAAGAACTCTGCAAGCTCTGCTGAAAAGTGCTGGATTTCACGAGCAACCGCGCTACGAAACGCAAAAGTGGTTCCCGAGCGCTCACGTAAGAGTAAACGAAACACATTCGGCTGGCATTCAATAAACTCCATAAACGTGTCTACGGACGTTTTTATTACACTGCCCCCTTTGACGATCCTTTGTCTAGCCTGACGCATAAGCTGTCGCAATATCAATCCACCTTCATCGACCATGGTTAAACCAAGTTCATCCATATCTTTGAAGTGACGATAAAAAGAAGTAGGCGCAATCCCGGCTTCTCGAGAAACCTCCCGAAGACTAAGATTTGAAAAGCTTCTATCTGCACTAAGCTGATTGAATGCGGCATCAATGAGCGATCGTCGAGTCTTCTCTTTTTGCTGTGCTCTTATTCCCATAATTAGTCGTTTAATTAAGCTGTATTGATCAGAATTGGCAAAAGTTAAAGTCTGGAAACTTATTTAAGTCAACAGAGCCTTATACTGACTCAGTAAGCAGACAAATTAAACCGTGCAAATTATATTTTGCAATCATTTCACCTCGCTTTGGAGAACTTTAGCAAATCCTAGGCTAGAGATTCGAGCTTAGGCGTGATCCCACCGATGCTATCCAATGCTGATCTTTTACCCTTTTTCATCCTTCCGCTAGAATCTTGCTACGGCCCTGTTAGGCAATAAAAATTAAGGAAAAAATATGGCACAGACTACTCACTTTGATGTAATTGTGATTGGCAGTGGGCCTGGTGGTGAAGGTGCTGCCATGGGGTTAACGAAAGCCGGACTCAATGTTGCCATTATCGAAAAAGAATCCAGTGTCGGTGGCGGCTGTACTCACTGGGGCACCATCCCCTCGAAGTCTCTTCGACACGCAGTCAGTCGAATCATAGAATTCAACAGCAACCCTCTTTTTTGCCAAAACAATACCAGCCTACACACGACCTTCTCGAACATTCTCAGTCACGCTAAAACGGTTATCGATAAGCAAACAAGGTTGCGTCAAGGGTTTTACGATCGGAACCAGTGCACCTTGCTGTTTGGGACTGCGAACTTTGTCGATACACATACCGTTTGTGTCACTCAAGCTGATTCAAGCTCAGAGTTATATACCGCTGATAAGTTTGTAATTGCGACAGGCTCTCGCCCATACCAGCCGAAAGATGTCGATTTTGACCACGACAGAATTTACGATAGCGACTCCATCTTGAGCCTCGAACATGACCCAAGGCATATCATCATCTACGGCGCTGGCGTAATTGGCTGTGAATATGCGTCGATATTCCGAGGCCTTGGCGTGAAAACAGATCTCATCAACACTCGAGATCGATTGCTATCCTTCTTAGACAACGAAACATCAGATGCACTGTCCTATCACTTTTGGAATAGTGGTGTAGTTATTCGCAACGATGAAACCTACGCAAAAATTGAAGGCACTGATGACGGCGTTGTTATCCATTTGGAGTCTGGCAAAAAGATGCGTGCAGATTGCTTGCTTTACGCGAACGGCCGAACGGGTAACACTGATAAGCTGAGCCTAGAGGTAGTTGGCTTGCAGCCTGATTCAAGGGGACAAGTTTCAGTAAATAGCAATTACCAAACGGATATCGACCATATCTACGCTGTGGGCGATGTGATTGGCTACCCTAGCCTTGCGAGTGCTGCTTACGATCAAGGCCGTTTTGTGGCGCAAGCGATTACACAAGGCCAAGCGCAAGGTCACCTGATTGATGATATTCCTACTGGCATTTATACCATTCCTGAAATTAGCTCTGTTGGAAAAACCGAACAAGAGCTTACCGCTGCCAAAATACCTTATGAGGTAGGCCGCTCTTCATTTAAGCACTTAGCACGTGCGCAAATTGCAGGCAAAGATATCGGGAGTTTGAAGATACTGTTTCACCGTGAAACTAAAGAGATTTTGGGTATACACTGCTTTGGTGAACGTGCCGCAGAAATTATTCACATTGGCCAAGCCATTATGGAACAAAAAGGTGAAGCTAATACCATTGAGTATTTTGTAAATACTACCTTTAACTACCCTACGATGGCCGAAGCCTATCGGGTTGCTGCGCTTAATGGCTTAAATCGACTGTTCTAAACCATATTTTCTTCAAGTGTGGGCCAAAAACATATTGGCCCGCCACTGAGTAAAAAACACCTTCGCTAGGGTAAACCCTCGCAAGGCCATGAAAGACAACATGGCTAACCACAAAGCATGGTTTTCCCAAGATATTGCGACTAAGTAAACAGCAAAATATCCACACATCGATATAAACATGCTATTTCGCATATACTTCCCTTTCGTGGCTCCGATAAAAATCCCATCGAGTAGGAAACACCACATAGAAATCAATGGCATTGCGATTAACCAAGGTAGATAAATCTGCGCAGTCTCTTTCACTCTATCAATACTGGTCATAAGGCTTATCAAATCACGGCCAAACACTGCAAATACAAATGTTAGAACAATACAGATCAGCAAACTCCAAAATAAAATGCCTATCATTGAGCCGGTAAGCTGATCTTTTCTTCGTCCTCCAACCGCTTTGCCAACCATTGCTTCCATGGCATACGCAAAGCCATCTAACCCATAAGAAATTATCATCAAAAAGCTCATTAGCACAGCATTGGCTGCCACGACGTTATCGCCAAAGCTTGCCGCTCTGAACACCATAAAGCTGAACGCTGCTTGTAAAAACAGTGAGCGAAGAAATATATCTCGGTTTAACTTAACAAAGCGACTGATGCCACTACTAGCCGACGAGATAAGAAGAAAGGGAGAAGGTAGATGTTTTATCTTCCATGTGAAGTAAACACAAGATAGGCCAAATGCGAAACTGACATAATCCGCAATAATAGAAGCAAAAGCGACTCCCTGGACTTTCCACCCAAAGCCAACGACAAACAGTAAGTCTAAAGCTATGTTGGTCACATTGGCGATAATCACCATCCACATCGGAGATCGCGAGTTTTGCGTACCAAGAAGCCAACCAAGTAATACAAAATTCGCCAGTGCCGCAGGCGCACCCCATGCTCGAATTGCAAAGTACTCGGCTCCATAGTGTTTAACCTCTTCACTAGCGTCGCTGAAAGAAAAAATGACTTGTGATATCCACGAGTGTAACAGCAGGAAAATAGCTGCAAGAATTAGTGCCATCAATAAGCCTTGCACTAAAGTCATTGCTAGCTGGCGCTTATCGTTCGCTCCAAAAGATTGTGCGGTAATGCCTGTTGTAGACATCCTTAAGAAACCAAGCAACCAAAACGCCACGCTGATCATGGTGCTTCCAAGTGATACTCCCCCTAAATACCAAGCATGAGATAAGTGCCCTATTACCGCGGAGTCAACCATTCCCAAGAGGGGAACGGTAATATTGGAAAGAACCATAGGAATGGCAAGAACTAAGACTTGTTTATGAAGCTGCCTATCGGACAAAGTTATAAAGATTTTAGATATCACACTCACCTCTCATTCGAAAGGTGAGTGTAACTTCTTCACCAGCGAAGCTGAACTATTATTGGTGTCAATCGATACTTAATAGAAGGAAATTTACTGATTATGCGCTGCCAAAACGTCCACCTTTGACAGCAACGATCTATTGGTGATATCACGCTAACATCTTGCGCCCAAGGCAATACCCTTAGCATTTCCCTTTTTACATCACTGTATCCATGAACGTAGTACTCAGAGCCCAGAGTCTTGCCCAACTTGCTTTGCGTAAGATCTCCTGCCATCACTAAACACGCAGAAGCTCTCTCAAAGTGACAAGCAATCCCTTGAACAAATCGTGCGACTTCACTTTTATCACAGTCGAGCAGCGCATGCTCACAAATTACCATAACTGGACTTTGAGTGGGTATGTTTAACCCATCCAGCCACTCAAGGTTCTTAATGTCACCTTTGTGGTAAAAATATCGCTCACTAGAGTGAAACAGTTTTTTGCGCCAAGTTAGGTTTTCGCTCGCATCAAGCTCAACCCAATGGCAAAGCCCGTTATCCACTCGATAAAACCGAGTATCTAGCCCTGCACCAACATTAATGATCCATGCTGAAGGGTGGCGAGCAAGGAATTGTGATATTTGTCTATCGATAGAAGATGTTAATGTGGAGTGGAGAAGTTGCTTTTGTGAAACATTGCCTGAGAGACAACCTTTCGCCATAGCACAACGCTGACAGGCTATGGCGGCGATTGGGTCATACACAATTCCATCTTTGGCTAAGCTCTCTTGGCTACGAAACCAAAGTGGCTTAAGCAAGCGAGCTGGAATTTTGAGTTTACTTCGATTTTTGTGGTGCAAATTAGTCATTATCAGTATCCATGGATAACCACAGATAGATGATAATGAATATCATTTACAAAATCAAGTTATTGAGAATAATTATCAGGTAAAGGCTTACATCCAATCAGAATTTCGAATAATTCCAACAGCTAAACCTTCAATCTCCATGTATTGAGAAGTTAAATCAACTTTGATTGGTGAATAAGACTCGTTTTCAGCGTGAAGCAATACTGTCGAGCCTTTTCTTTCTAAGCGCTTAACCGTAACGTCGTCCTCAACCCTTGCTACGACCACTTGCCCATCGCGTACATCTTGTGTTTTATGTACAGCTAACAGATCGCCATCCATAATCCCAATGTCTTTCATACTATCGCCTTGAACACGTAGTAAGAAATCAGCCTGAGGTTTAAACATACTCGCATCAACTTGATAGTGTGTTTCAACGTGCTCTTGAGCCAAGATAGGTTCTCCCGCTGCCACTTGCCCTATCAGTGGTAACCCATCTTCTTCAGACTGATCAAGTAAGATTCGAATACCTCTTGAAGCCCCAGGGATAATTTCGATTGCCTGTTTCTTTGCTAGCGCTTTTAGGTGCTCTTCCGCTGCATTTGCAGATCGAAAGCCTAACTCTCGTGCAATTTCCGCTCGTGTTGGCGGCATACCTGTTTCATCAATTTTACTTTTAATTAGATCGAATACTTGTTGTTGACGGGGCGTTAAGGGCTTCATAGGTCACCTGTTTTTTTATACAGTCAACTGTGAGTATATACAGTGGCATAACAAAATGAAAGCCAATTAGCTGTTTTTTAGCCACTTTAATTCTCAAAAAAACAGGATTGAGATCCAAATAAACCCAGTGATTAACATCATAATCAAAACCGCAGCCGACCCCATATCTTTAGCTCTACCTGCTAGTTCATGGTGCTCTGCCCCTATTCGGTCTACGACCGCTTCAACAGCACTGTTAAGTAGTTCGACAACCATAATTAGAGCAACAGATGAGACCATAAGTAACCGTTCAACAAGGGTCACATCTACCCAAAAGGCGATAGGGATCAAAATGATAGCTAGGAAAATTTCTTGACGAAATGCCGCTTCGTTTATAAATGCAGAACGAATCCCTTGGCAAGAGTAGACAAATGCATTGCATATCCGCTTTAAACCTGTTGCACCTGTTTTTGACACTGAGCATTCCTCAAAGTTATCTGAATTAAACACGAAATGTTTGCTAAGATTTTAGATCAATAGCTGTTTTAGATATCCTAGCAAATCTTCGATACCTCAAACTAGATGGATTAAAGGTATTTACATGGATTCTTCAGTGACTAAACAATTTGGGTACACCTTTTATGGCTTCTAGACAATCATTTCCCCTCAAGCTACTAAAAATGCCGCTATCGCTACTGGTAAAGGGAAGCATTGTTCCCTCCAAGCCAATAGCAGATGCCAACATTGATCCAAACAAACCCATTATTTATGTTTTTCCTTTTCGTTCAAACGCAGACGTACTTACTCTCGACAAACAGATCCGAACGGCTGGCCTTCCTAGTCCGTATGACCCGCTAGAAATACAAGGAAAATCATTTCGACGCTATGGTTTCATCGGTGCAAACCCATCCGCTAGCAGTGACGACCAGTACATTTCCCAGCATTCCGTTTCGCTTTTTTCACAACTACTAGAGCTACATAAACTGGATTCTGAACTTGATGTTCAAGTGGTACCCGTAGCAATCTTGTGGGGAAGAAAACCTGATAAGGAAAACCGCCCAAAGCCTTACCTTGAAGCGCTCAATCCATTTCAGAAATTCAAAGCTGTATTACTTTCAGGTCGAGATTGCTTAGTAAGAATCAGCTCTCCCGTTTCGCTTCGGTATATGGCTGATGCTCATGGCACCGACAAAAAAATCGCACAAAAGCTCGCGCGTGTTGCTCGGATCCACTTTTCTAGGCAAAAGCTAGCCGCATCCGGGCCTAGTCTGCCTAACCGACAGGAGCTTTTTGAACGCTTAATTCGCTCTCAAACAATCAATTTAGCGATACAAGAAGAGTCTAGAATAAAAAATATCTCTACCGAACAAGCAGAAAAAGAAGCAAGAAAAATATTAGATGAAATTGCTGCTGACTTTTCTTACTCGCTAGTTAAAAAAGGTGAACGGGTATTGGGCTGGCTATGGAACCGAATTTATCAAGGCATCCAAGTAAGCAATGCTTCAACTGTGCGAAGGCTTGCCCAGGAAGGGCACGAAATCGTTTATGTTCCGTGTCATCGCAGCCATATGGATTATTTACTACTTTCATATGTGCTGTACAAAGAAGGCATGGTTCCTCCACATATCGCAGCCGGTATTAACCTCAACTTCTTCCCTGCTGGCCCTATTTTTCGTAAAGGAGGCGCATTTTTCCTTAGACGCTCTTTCAAAGGTAACAAACTATACTCAACCATATTTCGGGAATATCTAGCCGAGCTATTTTCCAAAGGCTACTCCGTAGAGTTCTTTAGTGAAGGTGGCCGCTCACGAACAGGGCGACTCCTCGAAGCAAAAACTGGCATGCTCGCAATGACCATTCAAGCGATGTTACGCGGCCTTCACCGACCAGTGACATTAGTACCTGTTTATATTGGCTACGAACACGTTATGGAAGTAAGTAGCTATGCAAAAGAGCTACGCGGTAAAAACAAAGAAAAAGAGAATGTCGGATTAGTTTTAAGGACGATCAAGAAACTACGCAATTTCGGCCAAGGCTATGTCAACTTTGGTGAGCCGATTTCCCTTAATGTATACCTTAACGAGCATGCGCCTAACTGGATGGATGACGTTGATCCTAATAACGTCGAAAAGCCACTGTGGTTAACACCAGTGGTCAATCAACTAGCATCCAATGTAATGACACGAATTAACGACGCTGCAGCTGTCAACGCACTCAATCTGTGCGCCACTGCATTGCTTGCCTCCCGTCAAAGAGCCTTATCTCGCAATACATTGATGAGTCAGCTTGATTGCTATTTATCACTTCTCAAAAATGTCCCATTTTCTTCCACCTATACCGTACCAAATGAAGATGCAGAGGCATTGCTTAGCCATGCTCAATCTCTTAACAAATTTGTGATTGAAAAAGACTCGCTAGGAACCATTTTTTCTCTCGACCGTCGTCAATCGATATTGATGACATACTACCGGAACAATATCATTCACTTGCTCGCTCTACCTTCACTTGTCGCGCAACTGATCGTGCAACACCAAAAGCTTTCTTTGAGTGATCTACAACAGCACGTTCGAACAATTTATCCATTTCTCCAGCAAGAGTTGTTCATCAGTATTGCTCCTGAACAAATAGATGCATGGGTCGGCAACTGTATTGCCGAACTCAAACAGCAACACCTTGTCAATCAGCGTTTAGAAACCATCTCGATTAATAAAGCAAATACCCAGCCTTTGGTTTTACTTGGCAGAACGATTTCCGAAATGCTACAACGCTACGCGATTGCCGTGAATATACTGATTTCTAACCCTAAAGTGACTCGTTCAGATCTTGAAAGCAAGAGCCAAGAAATCGCGCAACGCTTAGGGCGATTACATGGAATAAATGCACCTGAGTTTTTCGACAAAAAGGTCTTTTCGGTATTGTTTATGACATTAAAACAGCAACACTACATTAAGGCTGATGGTCAATGTGATATAGAGAAGAGCCAAAATTTAGCCGAGCTACTGTATATTTCTCTCAATTCGGAAGTGAGACTGTCTATCCAAGAAAGCTTATATCAGTATTCTCAAAGTCAGAGATAGTAGTGAGATCATAGAGCAGCAGACGCTGCTCTATTGTTTTTTATAGGAAAGCGATCAACAACCCTGCGGCAATGACCATGCCGACGTAATTGTTGTTGAGAAAAGCCCGGAAGCAAAGATCGTGCTTACGGTGTCGGATCAGTTGCTGCTGGAATGCGAACAAAGCAGCAACAATCAACAAGCTCCAGTAAAAGCTAGCGCCGAGGTTGTACACTACTCCCAAATTGATCAAAAGACCTAAAGTCACAAGCTGTAGAGCGCCAATAATCAGCTTATCGAATCGTCCAAATAATATCGCAGTCGATTTGATGCCAATATTTAGATCATCATCTCTGTCTACCATCGCATATTGCGTGTCGTAAGCTACCGTCCACAAGGCATTAATTAGAAAAAGATACCATGCCATCATTGGAACTTCATTCGCTTGCGCTGCCCACGCCATCGGAATTGACCAACTAAAAGCAAGGCCAAGCACGAGCTGGGGCAAATGAGTTACTCGCTTCATAAATGGGTAGATGAAAGCCAACGCAATGGCAACGAATGACAACTTAATCGTGAGCGCATTCATGGTGAGCACTAAAGCAAAGGCAAGTAGGCCTAATATAACAAACAGTGCTATCGCTTCTTTGCTAGAAATGGCTCCAGAAGGCATTGGCCTTCCTTTGGTTCTTGCAACATGACCATCAACTCTACGGTCTGCAAAATCGTTGATTACGCAGCCTGCTGAACGCATAAGCACTACGCCAACAGCAAATACGAATAATACTTTTAAACTGGGTAGCCCTTGGGCAGATACAATTAGAGCCCAAAGCGTCGGCCAAAGTAACAACAGTGAGCCAATGGGTTTATCCATGCGCATTAGCTGCCAATACGCTTTCGCCTTAGCGGCTGTCATTAATTTGCCTCCTTCGAGTAAATCGGACATTCAGGTAAAAATAGCTCAGCCACCAACATAGGCCTTTCATTGATCCATAAACGCGAACGTCTCGCCAAAAACTTGCCTTGTTCAGTTTCGGCCCAGCCTACTTGCAAAGCATCTCGATGAACATCCTCAGAGTTAAAAATAGTGACTCCAAGAGGGACTTCACCTTGCTGCTTGAAGTCATGCCCTCGACACTCTAGAGAACTTTCAGGGATCAAAGTTCGACCCAATACCCAAGGCACGGCATCGCCGCATAACACGACTTTACGTAGTAAGCACTGTTCATAGCTAAGCAGTTCAATCTCTTGCTTGTTTAATCGCTCTGCTTTAACCACTTTGTTATGCAGTAAATCCACCGTTAAGTCTTGGCAGTTGCTCCTCAATAGGTGTGACATAGAGCCCCTTTCTAACAACCAACGTTCAGATAAAGAGTTTGGAAAGCAAAAACTTTCTACTGACTGCCAATTTACTTGGCGTAATGCACTAAGATAAAGAGAGGTTGATTGATTCATACTGGTATTCTATAAGTAACTCTATCGTCATTCGACTTAAGCTTTGATATCTGGTTGTCTCGTTAGTTTCAATAACTTAACTGAATGAAATTCACGATTGGCACCCTATTGTAACAAGACTCTAGTGATACAAGTATCGAGATTAAAAAAGACAAGTTATCTATGTTTAAACGTTATTTCGTCATGATGGCTATCGCCGTAAGCACTTGCTTTCCCGCTTTCGCAGAACAAGAAAGTGCACCCAAACTTGCGTATTTTACTTTGGAGCCGGATCTAACTACAAATTTTTTCACTCAAGGTAAAAAACTTGGCTATATTCAAGTCCGTATCGACATAATGGTTGCCAGTACAACTGATCTGCCCATTATAGAGCTGCACCAACCTCTAATCCGAGACGCCGTCATCGAATTATTGGGTAAGCAATCGGAAGATACGATAAAAACGCTGTCTGGCCGAGAAGACCTGCGAAAAACCTTAGTGGAACATCTCAATGAAATTCTGCTGCCAGAAACAGGCAGAACAGTCATCGCTGATCTTCTCTTTACGAAGTACTTATATCAATAAAGCGCTAGCTTTGCTGATATTTCTTTTTGCTTATATCGATAAAGGCGATTGCAATTCCCGACACTAACCCAACTAGGTGAGCGGTATTCGCAATCGCCATAAATGGTTGCATGAAACCTAATACCAGCCAAATTAGCATAAACACAACTAGGGACTTTTGTATATGCAGCCCAAGGTGAGGTGCTTTATAACTCATTATCCAAAGATATCCAAGGCAAGCATACACAACTCCGGATAAACCACCGAAGTTTGCACCTTCAATCCAAAATTGACCCAAGCCAGAGAATGCTGCAGATATCAAAAATAGCTGGATCATTTTTTTCGATCCTAGTTTTTTCTCAATATCACCACCTAAATACCACCACCAAAGTAGGTTAAAGGTTATATGCAAAATAGAGAAATGGAGAAGAGCATGGGTGAACCAGCGCCACAACTGGCATTGCTGGCTAGTACTATCGGGAAAGTGAAGCGCATTAAATATCGTGGTACCCATACCAAGCTGTGACATGACAAAAATAACGATACAAATTAGCATCGTTAATAGAGTAAATGGGCCAGCTTTAGCTTTTATCAATGCGATTAGGCTAGGTGAAGAGTAACTTAAGACGTTTTTACGTGATTCAGCCATGTCCCATGATGCCGCTTGATATTTGCCATCATTCGGGTTGGATATGAAATGCTTTAGCTCAGATTCCACCTCAATTTGGTGCTGGGAATCCGACAACCATAAAGCAAATTGACCATCACCTTCCGGCATCATTTGGATCTCTATGTCGCGAGATGCCATATAATCGATAAACGCTTGCGCCATCCTCGGATCACGTAAAACAATCAGCCTAACCATGAATACTCTCTAACTTTGTTCAACAGGAAGATTGGCACGTTGCCAAGCCTCGAAGCCACCATCGACACTATACACCTGCTCAAAGCCTTGGTTAACCAAATATTGTGCAGCACCTTGACTGCTTACTCCGTGGTAACACATAACCAGAATAGGAGTGGCAAACTCATTTTGATTCATGAATTCGACCAAACTGTCATTGGTAAGGTGAAATGCAGACTCAGAGCGAGCTTGATTGAAGGATTGAGCGTCACGAATATCGACTAACTTCGCTTCGCCTTGCTCCAATAGTAAGTGCGCATCATTTACGTTGATATGTTGAAACTGGTCCAAAATAATTCCTCTTGCTTGGCAGGCCTTTTTGTTCGTTAAGTGTAACCTATCCAACGCTACGCAAATACATTGCTAGAGCAGGGTTATCCACCATTGATCAATTAATCATCATTTGTGGATAAATCTGTGAGTAGTGTGAATAAAGTGGCTTTGGATCAGATCTAACACAATATATAGTAATGATCCTTACTTATATGTGCATAAATTTATAATTATCCCCAAATCAAAACCCGCCGACAGCCTTTATTAGCACAGGTTTTTTCCCGTTCACAAAAAAATTTGTCACAGACTTACCCACAGTTGCCACATCAGTCAAGATCCAATTTCGTGGATCTTTTGTTTCATCAATTACATGATGGAGAGCCACCACACAAGATATAAAATCAATAAATTCATAGCATAAGTGGCATATCCACTATGAATATTTATGTGATAATTTAAGATATATATGAAAAAACCGAGATCGAATGATCTCGGTTCCATCGGATTATTTCGCGTTCTTGCTATGTGCTGGTTAGCTTAGAATTCTCCAACCGCTAGCTTAAGTTTTTTCATCGCATTCTTTTCTAGTTGTCGAATACGTTCAGCAGAAACACCGTAAGTTTCAGCAAGCTCTTGCAGAGTAGATTTCTCATCATCTAGCCATCTAGAGCGTACAATGTGTTGGCTGCGTTCATCTAAGCTAGCCAATGCTAATCCAAGACGATTATTAGTGTGCGCTTCCCAGTTTGCCGCTTCTACGTTATCTGCAACGTCCGACTGTTTATCTTCAAGATAAATCATCGGCGCTGTATAAGAAGTGCTAGAGTCGTCATCTTCAGAAGGCATTTCAAACGCTGCATCTTGAGCCGCAAGGCGGGATTCCATCTCGCGAACTTCCGAAGGCTCAACACCAAGCTCACGAGCAACCGTCTCGACTTCGCCGTTGTTAAACCAACCTAAACGCTTTTTAGACTTACGAAGGTTGAAGAATAGTTTACGCTGTGCTTTTGTTGTCGCAATCTTCACGATGCGCCAGTTACGCAACACATATTCATGGATTTCAGCTTTAATCCAGTGAACAGCAAAAGAAACCAGACGAACGCCAACTTCTGGGTTGAAACGCTTCACTGCCTTCATCAAGCCGATATTACCTTCCTGAACTAAATCTGCCATTGGTAAACCATAACCAGAATAACCACGAGCAACATGTACTACGAAGCGAAGATGCGACAAAATAAGTCCTTTTGCTGCTTCTATCTCACCGTTGTAATGTAACCGTTCTGCTAAGCTACGCTCTTCTTCAGCTGTCAGCATTGGATAGCTGTTTGCTGAACGAATATAGCTGTCTAGGCTATCTTGGGTAACTAAAGCAACTGGATATGCTTGGCTTGTCATTCAATTCCTCAATCTATATTTTGATATAGCGTTTTTATATCCCACTAAGCTTGAACCGAATATGAACAAGATTCAAGCAGGGAAAGTTATTATGCATAATCTTTAGCTCTATACAAGAGCTAAAGTATGGTCTTACATCGACATGTCAATCGTATGACAAATGTACTCTAAACGGGTTCAATTTCTTTTAAGTGACGCTGAGCAGAAACCTTAGCAGCAAGGCATCCTAAAAGTACTCCAAGCATCAATAAGATAACTGACTCTTCAAAGCCCAACCCGACCAAATGGAATTGGCTATCGTACAGTTTCGCCAATTGTTCGACACTACTATTAAGCAAAATTGTGATAATAAATGTGAAAAGCCAAGCAATCACAGCCCCAAGTAGGCCAAACCATAAACCAGAATATAAATACGGCCTCAAAATGTAACCATCTGTTGCCCCGATCAGCTTCATGGTCTGAATCGCTTCTTTATTGGCAAGAACATTAAACCTCAGCGTATTTCCGACAATCAAGAAGACCGACATAAGCATTAGTACAGATAAGATAACAACAATAGACACAACAACCGTTCGAATTGCATCTAAACGAGTTAGCCAGTCTTGATCCATTCTCACATCAGTGACATCCTGCTCACCCTTTAACTTCTGGGCTAACTGATCAATAACCTGCTTATTGTCTTGATTCGGAATCACTTCAAGTACACCTGGCAATGAGTAGTCATCCAATAGGCTTATAGCCTGATTAAAACCAGAGTACTTGCTTAAATCGGCTAACCCTTGCTGTGGCGAAATATAGTTAACTTTCTTTACTTCACTCCAGCTCTCTATCTTATCCTTAAGAACCATCGCCCGAGCATCGGTCGCTTGATCGTTGAGATAAACACTCACCTGTGCAGAGTTATTGACATTACTTGCAGCCAAGGCAATGTTTTTGCCTATCAAATACAAGCATGAAGGCATAGCTAATGCCATAGAGATAACCGCTAAGGTAAGAATGTTACCCAAAGGCCTTACCCACAGCTCAGAAAAAGACGCTTTAGCTTGCTTGATATGAACTTTAAAGAAACCGTCGGTTTTAGGGCCAGCAGCCATACGGCTATTCATGCCGCCTTTTCTTCTAATTTTAACGCCCATAATCTTCAACCTCGCTCAAGAACCCTTGGTTCAACTCAAGATGGCGATACTGAGGTCGAGTATTAACCAGGCCTATATCGTGAGTGGCAAGAAGTATTGTCACTCCGGCACGGTTAAATTCTTCAAAAAGCTTTAGTACGCGATTGGACAATTCTGGGTCGAGGTTTCCCGTTGGCTCATCGGCAAGAAGCAATGTGGGTCGGTTTACCACAGCTCTTGCGATACCCACTCTTTGCTGTTCCCCTCCAGATAGCTGGCTTGGCAGACAGCGCGCTTTATCTAATAGCCCGGTTTTATCTAGCGCAGCTGAGACACGCTTTCTTATATCCAGCTCAGAGATAGATTCAATGCGCATTGGCAAGGCGACGTTGTCGTAGATAGAACGATCCATTAACAAGCGATGGTCTTGAAAAACAATACCAATATTACGTCTAAGAAATGGGATATCTTTATTGGGGATCTGAGTAATATCGTGACCATTAAAACCTATCTTGCCATCCGTTGGACGCTCAATCGCGCATATCAACTTTAATAAGGTGCTTTTTCCGGCTCCAGAGTGCCCTCCAAGAAAAGCCATTTCACCTCGACGCAAGTGAAAATCAACTTTCTGCAAGGCTTGCCTTCCTCCTCGGTAAGCCTTACTCACTTGTTGAAAATGTATCACTCAGATTTCCCCTTTGCTTAAGTTACTTCAAACAGTCAGTTGCAGCCACTACTCTTCTCGGCTAAACAATGCTTCGATAAATTCTTGAGTCTCAAATGGACGGAGATCATCAATTCCTTCACCAACACCAATGAAACGAATTGGAATCTGAAATTGATCAGCAAGCGCAAAGATCACACCACCTTTTGCAGTGCCATCTAATTTAGTCAGGGTTATCCCTGTCAATGGCGCAACTTCACTAAAGAGTTTTGCTTGGCTAATCGCATTTTGTCCTGTACCAGCATCGAGAGTTAACATAATTTCGTGAGGTGCTGAGTCATCTATTTTTTTCATCACACGCACGATTTTACGCAACTCTTCCATCAAGTTGCTTTTGTTTTGTAGTCGTCCAGCTGTATCAGCAATCACCACATCAACACCTCGAGCAGTTGCAGCTTCAATCGCGTCGTAGATAACAGAAGCACTATCGGCACCAGTGTGCTGAGCAATCACAGGGACATGATTACGTTCGCCCCAAACCTGAAGCTGCTCAACGGCCGCTGCTCGGAAAGTATCCCCTGCAGCCAGCATCACTTTTTTGCCTTGAGCTTGGAACTGCTTAGCAAGCTTACCGATTGTGGTCGTTTTACCAACACCATTTACGCCAACCATCAAGATAACGTAAGGTTTTTTGCTTTCTTCGACGACTAATGGCTGCTCTACATGAGACAAAATTTCTGCCATCTCTTCTTTTAGCAAGCCATACAATGCTTCACCGTCTTTTAGATCTTGTCGTGAAGCTTTTTCAGTTAAGCTATCAATGATTTTTACCGTGGTGTTCATACCCACATCGGCGATCAAAAGTTGCTCTTCTAACTCTTCAAACAGCTCATCATCAATTTGTTTGCCTTTAAACAAGCCAAAGAAACCTGCACCGATGTTTGCTTTGGTGCGACTGAGGCTTCGTTTTAATCTTGCAAAAAAGCTTTCCGTTGGTTTCTCTTGCTCTTGAACTCTGGCCGGAGCTTCTGCTTCTGCTTCTGCTTCTGCTTCTGCTTCTGCTTCTGCTTCTGCTTCTGCTTCTGCTTCTGCTTCTGCTTCTGCTTCTGCTTCTGCTTCTGCTTCTGCTTCTGCTTCTGCTAGAGCAGTTTCTTCGGGTTGTGATTCTTGTTCAACGTTATCTTCAGGTTGAGCTTGCTCGACCTCTTCAACTTGTTGTTCTTGTTCGAGTTGTTCTGCTTGCGACTCTACTTTTTCTTCGTCACCAAAGCCAAGCCAAGAAAGTAATCCGCGCTTCTTTTTTTCCGTCATCTGGAGATATCCTAGATCTACTTATTCTAACTATGACTCTTTTCCTAAAGAATTATCTCGCCTTAAGAAAAGATAAATGACAAAGCCATGAAAACTTTCGCATTAGATTGAAAAGCTCTGTCATTGTACAATTTGGGGTATTGCCAACTGCGATGCACTTGGCAACTCGGTATAGTATCACTTTATTTGCGGTCAAAAAATCTATGGTAAAACGTCGCCAACAAAACACAGCTCACAAAACGTCATCCACAGGGCATGTCAGGATCATCAGCGGACTTTGGCGAGGCCGAAAACTGCCAGTACACGACGCTGAAGGATTAAGACCAACAACCGATAGAGTCAAAGAAACTCTATTCAATTGGATTGCTACTGATATTCCAAATGCTCGATGCCTTGACCTATTCGCCGGTAGCGGTGGTCTGGGGTTTGAAGCCGCTTCACGCCAGGCGGAAAAAGTCACGCTTATTGAGCTCAATAAACAAGCCTACCAACAAATTAAGAGCAATATTGATTCGCTAAAGGCAGACAATATCCATGTCGTTAATAGCGATGCACTTTCTTTTCTTGAGCAACCCGGCACACCCAATCATATCGTATTTATTGATCCACCCTTTAGACAAGGGTTACTTGAAAAAACCATGTCATTACTTGAATCAAACAATTGGTTGGCTCAAGATGCTCTGATTTACATTGAAACTGAAAAAGAACTGAGTTTAACTGGATTACCAAATAACTGGCAGTTGCACAGGGAAAAAGTGGCAGGTCAAGTCTGCTATCGATTATTTACAAGGACTTCTGAATGAAAATACTTATCTTGCTAGCAAAAGCTGCAATTGCGTTTGTCTGGTTAGTGCTCATCGCTAATGTTTTCCATCCGTTCCCGGGTAAAACGGCCATCGTATTATATATTATGACCGCATTCTTATTTATCATGCATGGCTTGCAGATGCTTATCTTTATAGGTGCGTTTGGCGATAAAATTAATATGACTCGCTGGGAGAAATGGTCAATTTTAGTGTTTGGTATTTTTTCTCTGCTCGATATCCGCAGAAAGCACATGACCTAATGTAAAAGGGCTAGACGCAAGTCTAGCCCTTTTAGCATCTGAGCGATTAACTTAGCCCACCACTTTATGTAAGTGCTCTATGTAGCTCAAAATGCCATTTAGGAACATTTGCACCGATATCATGAGCAGTAACATCCCCATTAACCTCTCTATCGCTGCAAGCCCTTTTGGACCCACAATTCTTTCGAACACTTCACCAAGAAGTAAAATCAACGACGATGCCGCCCAAGCAATAATCAGCGACAGTGCCAACTCACCAACTTGATGTGGTTTTTGGTGGGATATCAAAATCAACGTTGCCAATATTGATGGCCCTGCCAGCATTGGAATCGCCAAGGGGACGATAAAAGGCTCCTCACCTGCTGCTAACCCAAATGAGCCATCTTTACTCGGGAAAATCATTTTCAACGAAATTAGGAACAAAATAATTGCGCCAGAAATGGTAATCGCTTCTTGCTGGAGCGATAAGAAGTTTAAAATCCTTTCTCCAGAGTATAAAAAAAGCAACATTACAGCGAGTGCAAACAGAAGTTCACGAATTAATACAACTCGCCTTCTCTTTTTCTCTACATGACGTAATACGGATGAAAAAATGGGTAAGTTACCCATTGGGTCCATGATCAAAAACAGCATCACGGAGACAGAGATGATATCCATCTAACCACTCTTAGTAACTGATACAATTCTTAGTGCGAATATAGCAACAATAGATAGCCTTTTGCTAGATGTCATTCGATACATTCATGACAATTTGTCTCATTACCTCTCCATCGAACTACACAAAACTCACTCTCCACTCTAGATACATCACTAATTGGCACTTAGAGATCAAGATTACAATTTTCCTCCGATATCTAACGAAGGTATTGGTGAAAAAGCGCTAATTAACTAGGAATTGGAACAATGAAAGAAAAAATAAACAAAAATTATTTAATTATATATCATAAGCTTAATAATAAGTGATTGTATCGAGAACTACTATTCTAGCTACATAACCTCTAGTCCTGCTTATGACAAGAAAAGGTTAGGAAATTGTCAATTGCCTCACTTTAGGTTGAGAACCGTTATCGATAACGAACTTACAAACTAAAAAAACTAAATAATTTGGGCATATAACAACAACTTCTAGATCTACGCCTACTAAATATAAGCATCCTGAATAGAACATAAAATAGGCTTTATTTTATTATTTAATTTTCAATAACTTACAAGCACTACAAACCCAAAAAACGCAACTTGAACAAATTTAAATCTGACAGAAAAACCACAAAAAACATGTCATTTACAGGTAAAAATGCCGAACTAAAGTATCTAATTTACAAAATATAGCGCAAAAAGTTTGATTTACCCCAAAAAGTAATGCTAGTATATAAAACATACTTTCGTTAACCAATCTATAGGAGCAGTGCTATGATTTCTTCCTCGCAAAAACAAGGTCTTGTAATAATCGCCTTAATACTCAGTGCATTTACCGCACTGCCCTTGCTTTTCTAAGCAATACATAAAAACAAAAAAGGACGCTCCGATTGGCGTCCTTTTTTATTGGGTGAAATATAAGCTTTGTTTTAAAAGATCAACGTGGGTTAACAATGATGTGCCGAGTCAACTCGTCCCAATGAGCATAGTAAAAAGCAATCGCGATTAAAGTAATGAGTGTCATGAGAGTGATGGCGACTCGCCAGATAAAGCGACCACTTCTAGGCGTCAACTCACGCTCACAATCGTTACAGACTGACAGAAACTGACGTTCTATGTCTGACTGGTATTTATCCTCATGGACAACTTTGTCATAAGTCGAAGCAATGTAGCGCAATTTGTCAATCACATCATGAGGTAAACGCTCTTCACAGCTGGTGATAAGCTGATCTAGACCCTGCCCTTCAGCATGATACTGCAGCCTAAGTAACGACTCGATTTTACGCGTTCGTAGGATGACTTTCTCAATATCAGACATGGCTTCCCTCCATTTCCAATCGGCCTAATCTAATTGTTGGTTATAACTGGCTTTTTTTCTATATGCTTACGGGTAAATTTATGTAAATACTAATGCTTTTGTAGCTGAGGTAACTTTATTGAAATCACTGATGCTGCCAGCAAGAAGGCAAAAGAAACCCAAAGGCACGGAACAATACCACCCAATTGAAATACCCAACCCGAAAGAACAGTACCAACTAAACGCCCCATCGCATTCGCCATGTAGTAAAAGCCGACATCAAGTGATACGCCATCTCCTTTTGCATAGCTAACAATAAGGTATGAATGCAGTGACGAGTTGATAGCAAACACAGCTCCAAATATCATCAAACCAACAATAATAACGGCTTCTGGCTGCCAACCTATTTGCACCAAGTAAGCGATAACGCCCGTGATCACTGACAATACTAAGGCCCACACCAACACGGCTCGCCCATCTGGCACATGACCTTTCTCCTTGCCGGTGATTCTTGGTGCGCCCCCCTGAACAACGCCATAAGCCATCACCCAGACAGCTATGAATCCACCGACTAACAGATGGTCCCAACCAAATACGCTGCCAAGATAGATAGGTAGCGCCACAACAAACCAGACATCACGGGCACCAAATAAGAACATTCTTGCTGCAGAGAGTGTGTTGACTGATTTAGATTTGGAAAACAGGTGACGAAATTTAGGCTTGCTTTTCGCTTTCCCCAAGTCACTCTCTAGAAACACTAAACTGCACACAAAGACAATAGTGAGCACTCCCGCCATGATCATAACGGCGAGTTTGAAACCAACGAAGGTAAGCAGTAAACCACCTAAGAAGAATCCAACACCTTTTAAGGTATTTTTTGAGCCAGTTAGAATGGCGACCCAACGGTAGAGAGCATTTTGCTGTTCATCTGGTACTAAAGATTTGATCGCACTTTTAGCGCTCATCTTATTTAGGTCTTTAGCTATTCCAGAGATTGCTTGAGCGGCCATAACCCAAGGTATGACAAGCCAATCGGTGGGTACAGCCAGCATAGACAAGGCTAATATCTGCATCGCCAAGCCAATATTCATGGTCCGGTTGAGGCCCATCCTTGCCCCTAACCAACCACCAATCAAATTGGTTACCACACCAAAAAACTCATAGAAAAGAAACAGTGAAGCAATTTCTAGTGTGGAGTAACCGAGATCATGGAAGTACAACACCACCAGCATTCTCAACGCGCCATCGGTTAACGTAAAATTCCAATAGTTAAACGTCACTAAGATGTATTGCCTAACACGCTTGTCCAAGGTAGATATCATATCTCTGTACTTTTCTATGCTAAGCCGACTTTACGCACCAACTCAGCCGTTCGAGTTGCGTACCCCATCTCGTTGTCGTACCAAGCGTAGATCTTAACCATGCGCGTTCCTACAACCATAGTTGAGAGCGCATCGACGATAGTTGAACGTTGATCGCCTTTATAATCTATCGAAACCAATGGCCTCTCTTCATAACCAAGGATACCTTTTAGCTCTCCTTGTGATGCCTCTTTTAGCAAAGCGTTCACTTCTTCTGCTGTGGTATCGCGCTTCACATCAAAAATAATGTCTGTGAGCGATGCATTAGCAAGTGGCACTCGCACGGCATGACCATTAATCTTACCTTTCAGCTCAGGAAATATTTCCACTATAGCCGTTGCGCTTCCCGTCGTGGTCGGGATTAAGTTTGTTCCACAAGCGCGAGCTCGGCGCAAATCTTTGTGTGGCGCATCCAAAATAGTCTGGGTATTGGTTAAGTTGTGAATCGTAGTGAAAGATGATTGCTCAATTCCAAGCTTCTCATGAATGACTTTAACTACTGGAGCAATACAGTTAGTGGTACAAGATGCTGCTGTCACAATACGGTGCTTGGCTGGATCAAATATGTTGTCGTTGACACCCACAACAATATTAGCAATGCCTGACTCTTTCACTGGTGCAGAAACCACAACTCGTTGCACGCCTTGATCTAGGTATTTATTGAGGAAGGAAGTTTTTCTATGTACGCCCGTAGCTTCTATCACCACATCGCAATCGGACCAATCGACATCGTCAATATTCTTTTTCTGGAACGTTGCTACGCTTTTACCCGCAATATGTAATTTGTCGCCTTCACAGTGCACTTCATGGTGCCAACGACCTTGCACTGAATCAAACTCAAGCAGATGAGCCAATGTTGCTGCATCACCTGCAACATCGTTAATTTTAACAAACTCCAACTCTGGCCAATCAAATGCCGCACGCATCGCCAATCGACCAATACGCCCAAATCCATTAATTCCTACTTTTATACCCATAACATTTCTCTCCGAAGCTATTCGTTTTACTGGCAACAAACGGGTCTGTTTTTCATTGCCGCGATTCTATCGATGTCTAACTGATACTCATTTTTCAAACAATTCGAAGCCACAAGGTGCTCGATAAGCTTCTTTGTCCAGCCCGGAAGTTCAGTATTTAAACGGTAAAAAACCCACTGCCCTTGCCTTAAATCGACCAATACACCACTTGACCTTAGTTGTGCTAAATGACGTGAGATTTTGGGCTGACTCTCTTGCAAAGCCTCTGTTAATTCACCGACTGATAGGCACTGCTCATGGACAATTAGCATTAAACAGCGCACCCGTGTTTCGTCTGAAAGTAACTTAAAGAATTGGTGAGGCAACATACTTACATCTGCATATATGAATTTCCATATATATTGAACAATCAGTATCTACCAGTCAATAGATACTAGGAAGTGTCATAAAAGCTTCATTATCGCTCTACTGTTGAATTTATTGCTTATAGGCTCGACTTCATCCAGATACGCGAACATAATTCAAAGGTTTTCTTTCTTCTTCTATGAGTGATATGAGCCAGTCCAGCATGAAAAACCAAACACTTTTTACACAAGAGACCAATTTTGAAAAAGTGATAAATCACGCAGCAGCTGCGCTATGGGAAAACCGAGAAGAAGGATTTGCGACCTCACGCGTTGATAAAACTAAATTGTATTGGTGCAAGCTAACCTCAGCTGAACACCAAAAAGCAGTGGTCGTGGTAAACGGCAGAATCGAGTCAACTTGGAAGTACCAAGAGTTGTTCTATGAGCTCTTTATGCAAGGTTATGACGTGTACTCCTTTGACCACCGTGGACAAGGGCTATCGGAGAGGCTAATAAAGGACAAAGAAATGGGATATGTCTACGACTTCAACGATTATGTTGAAGACATGTCCCACCTGTTGAAAACATTTGATTTAGCCCACTACGACAAAAAGTATTTGCTCGCTCATTCAATGGGATCAACTATCAGCACTCGATACATGCAAACATACACCAATCACATATTTGACGCCGCATGTTTGGTTGCCCCTATGTATGGCGTCCCCATGCCTGTATGGTTGAAACCAATCGCGATTCCATTGACACAAATCATCACGGCATTTTATCCAAAAACGAATTATGCACCCGGCTATAGTCGATATCAGGCCAAGCCATTTAAAGGCAATTTATTGTCACAAAGTGAGCTACGTTATCGCTGGTTTAGAGATCTCTACGAATCCAAACCTGAGCTAAAAGTAGGCGGTCCCAGCATTCGTTGGGTATGGCAAGGTCTAATGGCTGCCAAACAGTGTTTGCAAATGGCAAGACATATTCAAATACCAGTGCAGATTATTCAGGGAAAAGAAGACCGGATTGTGTCGAATAAAAGTCAGTTAGCCTTTTTTCAGCGACTACAGAAAGAGAACAGCAAAGCTGAGTTTATCGCAGTTGAAGGCGCAAAACATGAATTAATGTTTGAGAAAGACAGTTGTCGAAATCAGGTATTAAATTCACTGCTGACCTTTTTTACTAAACATTAAAATGGGAAAAAATCTGTAGAACTTTTACCCTCTTTTTCTAGCAATAAATGGCGTACACTGGAATCGTACCCAAGCCAGTTTAAAATAACGACAGCACTCTTTAGAGGACTACATGACCAATAATGACAATACTGCTCCCTTTCGCATCGTAGCATCAGATTTAGATGGCACTTTACTTCAACCAAACCACCAATTAAGCGACTTTACTAAACAGACCTTAAAGCAGCTCCATCAAGCGGGCTACACGTTTGTCTTTGCGACAGGTCGCCACCATGTCGATGTCGCTGGAATTAGAGAACTTGCAGGTATTCCTGCCTATATGATCACGTCGAACGGTGCTAGGGTACACGATATCAATGACAACCTGCTTTTTAGTCACAACGTGCCTGAGAGCCTAGTACAAGGTATTGTTGATGTCGTCAAAAACGAATCCGAGATAAAAATTCACATCTATCAGAATGATGCATGGCTAACGAGTAAAGCAGATGAAGAGCTGAAGAAATTCAACGAGTCTTCAGGCTTCAGCTTTGAGATCTTTGACGTAAATAACGCGCCTACGAACGGTATTTCCAAGATTTTCTTTACGCATGAAAGCCATGATTACTTAGTTCAGTTTGAGAACATTATCAACGAACGCTTTGCTGGCCAAGTTAACGTTGCGTTCTCTACGCCTTGGTGCCTAGAAGTAATGGGCGCAGGTGTATCAAAAGGCGAAGCGCTAGAAGTCGTAGCCAAGAAACTCAGCCACTCTTTGGAAAACTGTATTGCCTTTGGTGATGGTATGAATGACGTCGAAATGCTAACCATGGCAGGGAAAGGTCTAGTAATGGGTACTTCGCATGAAAAGGTATTCAAAGCACTACCAAACAATGAAGTCATTGGGGCTAATTCAGAAGATGCTGTCGCACAATACCTCAAGCAGCACCTTTTAAATAACCAATAGCAATGAGAGCCTATAAAAGCTAACCATTGTAGTGAATACACATTATCGCCTGCCATTCTTGCTCGCTGACTGGTATAATGGACAGGCGGTTACCTCTTTTGACCAAGGGCATATCTGCTAGCTCGGGCATCGACTTCAATACGCTAAGTGGAATGAGGTTATCTAGCTTACGAACAAATTCCACATCGACCATCACCCAAGTTGGATTATCCGGATCTGATTTAGGATCGTAATAGTGACTTTCAGGATCGAAAGCAAAGTGATCAGGATAGGCTTCTCTTACGACCTTCGCAATACCTGCAATTCCTACATGCTTGCACGACGAATGATAGATAAACACCAAGTCTCCTTGCTTAACATTATCTCTCATCATATTCCTTGCCTGATAATTTCTAACCCCCTCCCAACATGAAACTTTTTCTAATAGTAACGTATCGATTGAGTAGTCATCCGGTTCGGTTTTAAACAACCAATATGCCATAATAGACTCCAAGTCGTCTGATAATAAGAGATATAGCGTGAAGGCTTCACTATTATGCCCCCCCCTGCTTACATTAACCCTATTACAAGGTTGCTCAATAGTACAACACAACAGTGCATCAACTGGTGAGCATGCAACGTTAGCAAACCCTGCAAGTATCCAACCTCAACCTTATACCATAAGAGGCCAAGTCGTTTTAGGCCAAGAAGTGAGGTCACTGACCCCATGCGGCGGCAGCCAGCAATTTTGGGTACAACTTCCCGATGCAAAACTCAAGCTCGCTCAATCCTTTGAAAAAACACCTTACGAGCCTATGTACACAGAGTTAGTCGGACACTTAGCCCCACCAGATAGCATCGGCTATAGCGCTGGATATGCAGCGAAATTTGTCGTCGATAACATTAACTACCTAACTAGCTTCAAATATAGCCTTTGTGGCAACTCTCCCACGCCAACACGCGCTTTTGGCAGCGAGCCAAACTGGTCTATATCCTTCGCTCCCAACTCAGCCAACATAAAAATAGATGGTCAACCAGAGCACTCCTATAAAGTTTTTGCTTCATCAGTATCTTCTTCCAAGCGCGTTTACCAACTCGAGCAAGGTCAGTTGGAGTTAACAAGAAAAGCATGCACGAACGAAGCGGGCGGCTTTTTGTCTGGCTGGGTTGCTTCTCTAACGCTGAACAACAAAACCTATAAGGGCTGCGGAATATTAGGCAATACTGATAGCACACTTAATTGGGTTGGCCAATATGCCGCATCGTCGACTAAAACCTCTCAGTTTGATGTAAAGCTAAGCCTTAATAGTGATCACTCTGCAAAGACGGTTTACAGCTATCGAGATGGAAAATCCGATATCGTTGAGCAAGGCTTTTGGCAGCAACTAAACGATACGCAAGTTCAAGTGTTGATGACTAAGCACCAGCAGCAGCACCTTATATCGCAGCGAATATTTACTCTCGATGGAAACCAGCTCACAGCAACATCAGAAAAAGTCGGAAACGTACTCTACCCCATAGCAGACGGCGGTTTAGTACTCTATCGCACTAGCAGTGTGAAATAGATGGCGCAGTCAAATAGCGACTTACCTTGCACTGAATGTGGCTTTACCCATCAGTGCATTTGCGCTCTCATTCCTAAGCTAAGCTGCGATTTAGATATCGTTTTATTGATGCACCCAAATGAATGCGGCAGAGCGACAAACACTGGCAAACTTTTGCAAAAATCGCTTCCAAATTGCAGCAGTTTTACTTGGGATAGGCGTGATGCTCCCGAAGGTTTCCTGGCTCATATATCTCGGAAAAACGTAGAGCCATTTATCATTTTCCCCTCTGAAGAGAGTTTAAGCATCCAGAAAGTGACGGAAAATCAGTCAAAGAAAAAGCACGTTTACATCATTCTGGATGGCACTTGGCAAGAAGCAAGAAAAATGGTCAGAAAGTCCAGCTGGCTAAGCGATATCCCCATGGTATCTCTATCGAGCATTGGCTCCAGCTCTGACTATACATTGCGGCGCAATCAAGAACAGGGAAACTTATGCACGTTAGAAGTAGGCTGTGAATTGCTTAAAGCACAAGGTGAGAGGCAGCAAGCATCAAATCTACGCGAGTTCTTCTCTCACTACCTTAGAGTGTTTCAGGCAGATAGAAGTGGGCATCAATTAAAGCAGTGAGCGCAATTCACTTATATCTTCGATTTCTAGATCAGGCAAAAGCGTAGCTTTAGGCTGGTGTATTAAGCTTGTACCAGTTAGGTTTATCCAGCAAGCTTGAAAGCCAGCTCGTTTGGCTCCCTCTACATCTGAATATAGCGCATCACCTACATGTAAAATGTGCTTCGACTGAAGGTTTAGTTTCTTTTGAGCTTTCGCAAATAAATCAGGAAATGGCTTGGCTAAACCATCAAAGCCCGATTTAAACACCGCTTGAAAGTAGCCACTCAGACCGATAGTATCAACGTTAACATTGCCATTAGTGATCGCCACTAATGGATATTTTTCAGATAGCTCTTTCAATACGTCATGACTGCTCTTTGGCACATCAAATTGACTGCGCCAGTAACTTACCACCTCCATCGCATCATTCGCAGCTTGCAGTGCTTGCTCTAAGGAGTAACCTACTTGCGTTAAGCCACGCCTAAGCTGCTCATAACGCCACAGTGATACGTTGTGTGTCAGTGTTGGTTCTTTGGCTGCGAGCTCTTGCTTGAAAGCTTTCCACCAAGATAGTGGGCGTGAGATGAAAATAGGATGATGCTCTGTCATCCATTGAGTCAGTTCTGACTCTAATCGAGCGATCACCGGGCGATTATCATACAAGGTATCGTCCAAATCAAAGGTGATCGCTTTTATAGTCTGGAGCCTACGATATACACGCATTCGCTACTTTTTACCTTTCTTTCTCGCTCTAGGGTGAGCGGCATCATAAGCTTGTGCTAAGTGCTGAAAGTCCAAATGGGTATAGATTTGAGTAGTAGAAATGTTTTCGTGGCCTAGTAATTCTTGCACAGCACGTAAGTTGTTACTCGACTCAAGTACATGCGTTGCAAACGAGTGGCGAAGTTTATGAGGGCTAATATGGCTTGCAACTGCCTGTTTTTGCCCCCACTCAGCCATACGTTTTTGTACACTACGATGCGAAATACGTCCGCCGAGCTTGGAAACAAACAAGGCTTTTTCATCAGCGTTGGCTAGCGCAGATCGTTCTTTGAGCCATTTGCCAACCCACTCTGCCGCCAAGCCAGAAAAAGGAACCTTTCTCTCTTTGTCACCTTTACCTATCACTCGAATTTCACCACTATGAAAGCCAACATCCTTGACGTTAATGCTAATAAGCTCAGCCAAGCGCAAGCCAGCACCATACATTAGCTCCATCATGGCTCTATCTCGTATAGCCAGAGGGTCGTCTTCGTTCACTTCAAGAAGCTGACCAACTTCATCCACATCTAGGTTCTTTGGTAGCGGGCGACGTTTTCGAGGGGCAGAGACGCCTTTTGCTGGATTGGCCTCCAACTCTCCTCGTAATATTAAGAAATCAAAAAAGCTTCTTAACGAAGAAAGACGAGTCGATATACTGCTCGCCTTCATTCCATCCCTTCTACCCTTGCTGACCAACTGCCTAACCCATGAAGCGTCTACATCTTGCCACTCATTGATACCCATTCCATTTAGGTGAACAGCCATTGTTTCCAACTGTTGCTTGTAATTACGTTGAGTGTGTAAGCTAAGGCCCTTCTCACTTCGCAGGTATTCATAGAAGCGTTCAAGCGACTTTTGTAAGCTACTAGGAAGAACTATTTGAGAGCTGGTCATGATCTGCACCGACTGAGTTCCAAGGCAAAGCCTCAACCAAATGTGAGAAAACAAGGGCAAGGTGGCGCAAAAACAGCGTATCCATATTCGGTTGGAAATGGCCACCATCTTCACTGCCAAAGATAAGCAGCCCAAGAACCTGCTTTCTCGCTAAAGGAAGTACTACATAGGAGCCCAGTTCAGCTGTCGCTGCATACTCACCAAGCAAACAATGGCGATCACAATTTCGCAAGCGCCCTAAGAAAGCACTTTTACCATTTAGGTTCTGATTCGCAAACTTTTGATACTGAGCCTGAGATATCTGATAGCAAGGCTCATCTACGTTAATAAGACGGATATACGCTTCGAGATTTAAGCACTTCGCTTTATTCTCTATTCGCTGAATCGCGCTGTACAAATCGTTGCACTTTAGTATCTGCTCTTGCAGATCCATAAATTCGTGAAAGGTTCTATCATTGTCAGCAGCAAGAGACATCAGAGCCGTAATTTCTTCTTCAAGATCTTCGATACGCTGGCGCTGACGATTCATTTGTACATGCACAAGAGAGACTGAGCCTCTCTCTTGATTGGGAATAGACAAGTGTTCGACCAACTCTTGTCTATGAAGAAAAAAATCAGGGTTATCTTTTAAGTACTCTGCGACAACTTGCGCTGTCAGTGCGTCTGCATCAATTTGAGACAAAATTCATCCTTAAAGTTAACAAGATAGCTGACCATCATAGATATGCGTCGCGGGCCCCGTCATATACAGCGGCTTATCAGCACCATTCCATTGAATCTTCAATTTTCCACCCGGTAAATGCACTGTGACATTGTCGTCGAGTAAACCTTGTACAATACCTACAGCCACCGCGCCACACGCACCACTACCACAAGCTTGGGTTTCACCAGCTCCGCGCTCATAGACACGCAGTTTAATTTCATTGCGAGATACGATTTGCATGAAGCCTGCGTTGACTCGCTCTGGAAAACGCTCATGTGACTCCAACAACGGGCCTAACTGCTCCACATCTGTGTTTTCAATATCCTCAACAACAGTGACTACATGAGGGTTACCCATACTCACAGCACCACAGAACAACGTATGCTCTTCAGTCCGTATAATATAGGTCTTCTCAGCCTGTTTCGCTTTGAACGGTATCTTATTTGGCTCAAATTCAGGCGCGCCCATGTTCACTTTAACTTGGTCATCTTCCTCAATATTGAGAATCATCTTACCTTTCTTGGTACTGACACTAACGCTAAATTTATTGGTCAGTCCTTTCATACGGACAAATCGAGCAAAACAGCGTGCACCATTGCCACACTGCTCTACTTCACTGCCATCGGCGTTAAAGATTCGATAGTGAAAATCAGTTTCCGGATCATAAGGTGCTTCGACAATAAGTAACTGGTCAAAGCCTACACCAGTGTGTCTATCCGCAAGTCTACGAATCAACTCTGGAGAAAAAAAGATGTTTTGGGTAACACAATCCACGACCATAAAGTCGTTACCCAAACCATGCATCTTAGAAAAATGGAAATGCATACTGTGTTATTTACTCCGGAAGTACATTTTCAAGTGCCCATAAGCTTGATAGCTCTTCACGTTGACGAACGAGGTATGTTTGGTCTTTATCTACCATCACCTCAGCAACGCGAGCACGAGTGTTATAATTCGAAGACATAACAAAACCATAGGCACCAGCGGAACGTACAGCAAGTAAATCGCCCGCTTCTAAAGCAAGTGCTCGATCCTTACCTAAAAAGTCCCCTGTTTCACATATTGGACCGACTAGATCGTAAGTGGTCGTGTCGCCTTCTCTTGGAGAGACAGGAACAATATCTTGCCAAGCTTGATAAAGAGCAGGACGCATCAGATCATTCATCGCTGCATCTATGATGGCAAAGTTCTTGTGTTCGGTATGTTTTAAGAATTCAACTCGAGTCAGCAAAACACCGGCATTTGCCGCAATCGCACGACCAGGCTCAAATATCAGTTCTAGATCTTTGTGGCTGTGGAGTCTATCTAGCAGTGCCTTTGCATACTCAGACGGCTGTGGGGGCATTTCATCACGATAAATTACGCCAAGGCCACCACCAACGTCTAGGTGCTTAATATTCACTCCATGAGCTTTGAGATCATCAATCAGCGCAAGTAATCTGTCGGTCGCATCGATAAAAGGTTCAATATCTGTCAGCTGAGAACCGATATGGCAATCAATGCCTTGTACATCAAGGTTATCTAAACTTTGCGCGAACTTATATACTTCTGGAGCGCGCTCAAATGCGATACCAAACTTGTTGTCACGCAAACCTGTTGAGATATAAGGGTGAGTATTGGCATCTACGTCTGGATTAATACGCAGTGAGATTGGAGCTTTCACACCAAGCTCAGCTGCCACTTGGTTTAGCCTTTCTAATTCAGGTTCAGACTCTACGTTGAAGCACTTAATGTTTAGCTCAAGGGCGCGTTTCATTTCTTGACTGGTTTTTCCTACACCAGAAAAGACTACTTTCGCGGGATCGCCACCAGCAGCAATGACGCGCTCAAGCTCTCCACCTGAAACAATATCAAAACCTGAACCTAATCGAGCTAAAGCGTTAAGCACACCTAGGTTCGAGTTTGCCTTCACTGCGTAACAGACTAAATGAGGGTGTCCAGCGACTGACTTATCAAACGCATTCCAATGCCTTTCTAAAGTTGCACGCGAGTATACATATAATGGCGTACCATATTGTTCAGCCAATGCAGACAGCTCAACGTCTTCTGCACACAACTGGCCATCTTCACGATAGTTGAAATAATCCAATTTTCTTACCTTTATTATTCGCTTTTATTGATCACGCATGCTGCTCGGATTGAGTACCCGTTTGAACACTAGGAGCCGTTGACTGAGAGCCACTGTCTGGCGTAGCTGATTGGGCCTCAGAATTGGTTGTATTGTCTTTTGGCATATATAGAGGGCCGGTTTGACCGCAACCTGCCAAGGCTAATGCAGACATCACTGTCAGTGCTATAAGTGTTTTTTTCATCGTGGATATCGTGATTATTGAGTCTATGCCCTCTATAATCGCACCACAAACAAGAAATGCAACAGGATAATTGAAGATGAATGACACCGAATTTCATCAAATTGTAGATGCTCAACTTCAACAGATTGAGGAAGCTATCGATAACTCAGGTGCGGATATTGATTGTGAGATATCTGGCAACGTTATGACCTTGGAATTTGACGATAGAAGTCAAATCATTATCAACCGTCAAGAGCCTATGCATGAGATCTGGCTCGCTTCAAAAACGGGTGGCTATCACTTCAAACTGATCGACAAAGAGTGGATTTGCTCTAAATCAGGCGTAGAGTTTCACGCAATGGTTAAAAGAGAATGTGAAAATCAATGCCAAGAAGAGATTGATTGGCAATAAATAACTAAAGGCCCGAACTTAAGCCGTCACAGTTCTGGATGGCTTAAGTTGTATCGCATTGTCGTTACGATATGGCACGACATAGTCGTCACCATCATTCGAATGCACTATTTGATAGTACTGAGGCAAATTGAAGTTGATCAGCTGGTTAGATAGCTTGCTTTCATCCTTCACCGACGTATAGAAACTATTCACGCTGGAAATCATCTCATCCTTCTCGCCACTGAACTGATGATAAACTTCAACCTTATTAGCCTCATCTAACACATAGATATTAAATCCATGCTCAGTGTCTTCGAAGAAGAATTGAATTAGTCCCTGACTCGCAAACCCATCAACCACTTGCGGCAATTGATAATCTTTTTCTTTATCCACCACCATTAGCGTGGAGCCGGTGAGTTTGTTAGTTGAAATACAACGGTAGAAATCGACAGAGTTCTCAAGCTTCTGTACAGATACACCACGCCTTTCAAAGAACAAACCATACATTTTTCCAGCAACACGAATTGCTTTGAAGCTGCGGTTCTTCTCTTGGTCAAAAGGCTTCAACCTTAGCTCAATACACTCGGCTAATAGCTGATAAATCATATTACGCATCATGCCACGTAGATTTTTACCGTAACAAAAAACATCTACAGATTCAGGTGGCAGCGCATCTTGGTGCATTTTACTGAGTACCGTTTTTAACGCATCCAGTATCGCCGTTTCGCCTTCAAAGTGCAGCGTACGCACTTCATGCCAAGAGTTGCGATAAACCAAATCAACACTGCCGACAAGACTTAAGTCATCTTCACCAAAACTGAAAATATCTGTATTTTTCAAATCTACTTTTAGTGATTTAGCGCTGACGTTAGCTGTTGGATCAGATTCAAAGTTAATAAACATCGCCAACTGGCTAATTTCGCAAGGGCTAGCAAGCGCCTGCATGCTAGGGCGACGTTTATGCAATGAAAAGGTGTTACGCAGGTCGCTGACCATTTGGTAAAACTTATCAATATCGATGTCAGCTTGCTTCACTACTGAGTGAAGGCGTGTAGCTTCAGTAATTAATCCGTTGAAAAACGCCCACGCGACTAGCTTACTCAAGTACTCATTGTGCTCAAGTTTAGGCTGGCCAATAATGCGATGAGGGATAAGAGGCTGCTTATACAAGTACCAACCCGCTTTGTTTACGCTTCCCTCGCTCACTTCAATGAACGTCAGATCAGCTTCGTGCAAATCTGGTGATATTTGTGGGTTGAGCAAGGTTACCTTGCCTGGCAACACCTCAAATGCCGCATATAGTTTTCTCGCCAAGATACTAATATCTTGAGGGCTGATCGTAGAAGTAATGTCATTTCTACGCGCAAAGCGAATTAAGTTTCGGTAGCTTTGCATGAGTGCGTCAAGCAACGCATGGTGAACAACCTTAACTTGCTCAACCTTCCAGTTACGGCGGTCATCAAGCTCGGTTAGCATTGATTGATCCCACTGCCACTTCTCTACCATGTCAGCCAGAGCTTCACGACGCCACTTAACCGAACCAACCCCCGGCTGGCGCGATAGCTTCTCGTGAGTCTTCAAGTAGAAACATTTACGAACAAGCTCTAAACGAGTGTGATCACCAATATGTTCGAGATAGTGGGTCACTTTCTCAAGCATCAAATAATACGCATCCATTCCATATAAATCGGGTTCATGGGAAAAGAAGCGCCGTTTGCTATCAATGCTTAATAATTCTGTATTTGGATAAGCCCAAGAATAGGCCTCAAGAAGGATCGCCTTCAAAACCGACTTATAAGGAGAGTCGATACTCTTATATAGCTGCCATAAGTTCGAACCAAAATACTCTTCCGCTGGAATACGGTTAAGCTGTCCAAAGTCCAACCACTCTGAACAATCAATATATTGTCCACTACAAAGCTCTGCGACATACTGGTCGTAGTTTTCTTCCATCTCGGGTGGAACAATCTGCCAAAGCAGCCTTTGCCCAGCTAGACGAACAGCAGAACGATAAAATTCATCAAGCAGCAGCAAATGCTGGGAAGAGCCACAATTATCACCTGTCATTTCTTCAGAGCAATTACTTCGAAATCTTTGCTCATCCATCAAGAAGAAGTTCGCTTCTACACCCTGAGTTTTTGCCCAATCGGTAATAAGTGCACACTTTAGCGTCAGACGATCTCTATTCTCACTGTCCATGTCTGGAGAAACGCAAACCCAGACATCTAAATCACTAGATGTACTTTGACCAATGGAAGAGGTGCTGCCCATAGTATAGAGGGCAAGAATGTCGCTTGAAGTCGACGCCAGTTCAGTATCAATACTCACCTCTAACCCAAGCTCAACGAGTAGATTTAACTGTTCTTCGGAAGGCTGGAAGCTAAATACACCAGAAGGTACATAATCGTCAAAATGACCAGGAATAGAGGGAAGGTGGTAATGAAATAATGCGGGGATGAGGTTGAATACTCGTTGGCTAGGCAGGCTCATAAGCGCCAGCGCACGATCAATACGCTGCTGATTCAGCCGATCTAATCTTTGAATTAACGTATCTGTATAAGCCTGCAAGGTTCTATCCTTGGTTTGAGTATCAATAGTTGCCTGACTATATTTTGTTCAAAATACACGCCAAAACGTGATCAATTTAACACTTTTTGTTTTGTTGGTAAAGAATTGAACGATACATCACAACTCACATCCTTGAAGTCACCTGTCAGTATTCGCTGGAACATAGTGTGGTACGTATCTCCTTTTTCTAATAATAGCCCATATTGCAAACGAGAGATAAGTCACATTATTTATTTTCGTCTGCTCGCTTTTTATCACCATTTGCTCACCATCTAAAGCAAATACTGATACTTTTCACTTGTTGAATGATACGATTGAACCAAATTCTTTATCCAACATTTAGCAGCCATGAATACATCTCAGCCAATTCGTATCGCAACACGAAAAAGTCCTCTTGCTCTATGGCAAGCCAACTACGTCAAACAGTGTCTGATTGATGCTCACCCAGGGCTTGAAGTCGAGCTTGTCACTATGGTAACGAAAGGCGATATCATCTTAGACACCCCACTTGCTAAAGTTGGCGGAAAAGGTCTGTTCGTTAAAGAACTTGAAGTTGCCATGCTTGAAGGAAGAGCCGATCTTGCTGTGCACTCGATGAAAGATGTTCCTGGAGAGTTCCCTCCGGGTCTTGGCTTAGTCACAATATGTGAACGTGAAGACCCGCGTGACGCCTTTGTGTCCAATACCTACAACAATATTGATGAACTACCAAGTGGCGCAACTGTTGGTACATGTAGTTTACGTAGACAATGTCAGCTAAAAGCAGCAAGGCCAGACCTCATCATCAAAGAGCTGAGAGGTAACGTAGGCACTCGTTTAAGCAAGCTTGATGCAGGAAATTACGATGCCATTATCTTAGCCGCTGCTGGTTTAAAGCGATTGGAATTAGAATCTCGCATCCAAAGCTACATTGAACCAACTCAATCACTACCTGCTGCAGGCCAAGGCGCCGTAGGAATTGAGTGCCGCCTCGATGATGATAGAACACGCCAATTACTTGCACCTCTTGGCCACCAAGATACATCTGATAGAGTCACTTGCGAACGAGCAGTAAACCTATTTCTCGAGGGAGGCTGCCAAGTTCCAATTGGTAGCTATGCCTTGCTTGAAGGCGATTCACTATGGTTAAGAGCTTTAGTGGGTGAACCAGATGGTTCGCTTATCGTCCGTGGAGAGATTCGCGGGCCAAGAAAACAAGCTGAACAACTTGGGCAAACGCTAGCGCAGCAGCTGTTAGATGATGGCGCAAAAGAAATACTTAGCAAACTCTATTGCGAGAACGATTAGAACATGGCAGTCCTAGTCACTCGTCCACAAGAGCAAGGACAAGCACTCTGTCGGCATCTGGCTAGTATTGATGTGCCTGCGTATTGTCATCCTATGATGACTATCAAAGCAGGCACTGGACTCGGCTCTCTTAGCAAGCAGTTATGTAAAGCTGACATAATCATCTCGGTTAGTCAGCACGTTGCAACCTTCTCCCACCATCAATTGACCCTACAAAACTTACCATGGCCACAATGCACCTATCTTGCTGTGGGAAGAAAAACTGCGCAAGCGATGGAGCAAGTAACACAGCAGACAACTCACTACCCCAACATTAGTGACAGTGAACACTTATTGAACATGGAAGAATTACAAAATGTCACTGGCAAACGCATTGTTATTTTGCGTGGGAATGGCGGTAGGGAAACATTATTTAATGGCTTGCTAGCTCGCGGAGCGAAGGTTGAATACGTTGAAGTATACCAACGTCAAATGCTGCCCTTCGACTCCAAATTGTACGTTCCAATGTGGCAGGCTAATCACATTGATTGTCTTATTGTGACCAGCGGCAAGCAACTGGAATACTTTTTGTCTCAATTAGACAACACTCATATGCAATGGGTGTTAGGATTAAAACTATTGGTTCCAAGTCAACGCCTTGTAGATAAAGCGACACAGCTGGGCTTTAGTCAAACAATTAACACTGGCGGTGCATCCAATCTAGATATAGTGAACACACTGCGTTCAAGAAAACAGGATCTAAAAAATGGCGAATAACAACAATCAGAAAACAGAATCTGACAAGAAACACGATACCAGCCAAGACAACAAACAAACCACCGATAATAAGACCAAAGCCAGCGCAAGCGTTCCGAAAAAAAGCTCCAAAACAGGTGCCGTAGCGCTCATCTTATCTATCCTAATTGGCACTGGATTGAGCTATGAAATCTATCATCAAAGCACCCTGTACAAAAATGAAATCAGCCAACTGAAGCAACAAATACAGCAAAACCAAAAAACTCTTGATTCTCGACTAGAATCCGTCCAAAGCCAATCTAGCAAAGATATTGCGCAAGTTGGCCAGCAAACAAAAGTCGAGCTGGATCAGAATCAAAAAAGCATCAAGAGTCTACAAATGGCTGTCGCTGACATGAAAGGACGCAGTCCGAATGATTGGCTATTGGCGGAAGCCGACTACTTGGTCAAGCTCTCGGCTCGCAAGCTTTACTTAGAGCACGATATTTTCAGTGCAACTGAACTATTAGAAAATGCAGATCAACGCATTGCTTCACTAAACGACCCTAACCTCTTCCCACTTCGACAAGCAATGGCTAACGATATAACCGCATTGAAAGCCTTGCCGATCATTGATAGAGATGGCTTAGTTCTTCGCCTAATGTCATTGCAAAAGCAAGTCGACAAGCTTCCTCTAGCAAACGCGATTCTTCCAAAGGAAAGTGAGGTGAAGAAGCCAGTAGTATCCTCCGATGTGAGCGACTGGAAAACTAACTTACTTACCTCATTAAAAGAGTTTTCTGAAAACTTTATTACCTTTAGAACGCGTGACGGCAATGTCACACCGCTACTTTCTCCAAAGCAAGATTTCTACTTGAGAGAAAACATAATCGCTAAGTTAGACCTTGCTATACGTGCAGTCTACGATGAAAAAGATGGTATCTACTCTACAGCATTAGAAACCGCTTCCGATTGGTCTCACTCATACTTTGACCAAGACAGTACTTCTGTACAACAGTTTGAGAACACTTTAAAAACGTTAAGCCAGCAAAAAGTGCAAGTCACCTATCCTGTGAAACTTCAATCGCAAGATATCCTATCGAAGATTATCTCTGACAAGCTCTCCCGCAAAGTGACTAGCTTTACCGCGGAGGAAAAATAATGTTCAGACTTATTTTTCTCTTCATCGTACTTGGAGCTGGTATTTTTGTTGGCACACATTACGCAGGTCAGCAAGGCTATGTCCTGATCTCTATTGCTGACAAAACAATAGAGATGAGTGTCACGACATTAGTCGTATTCGTGGTTATTGCGTTAGGCATCCTATTTGTTGCCGAAACTTTGTTGAAAAAGCTATTGCGCTCAAGTTCTGCGACTTGGCAGTGGTTCACTATCAGAAAAGTTAAGCGCTCTAGACAAGACACAAACGAAGGCATCATCAAACTTCTTGAAGGACAATGGAAACTAGCTGAAAAGAAAGTCACTCGCCGTGCATCTCACCATGATATGCCTTTGCTTTGCTACTTGATGGCCTCTGAAGCGGCAATAGAGATGGGGGATAAAGCCAAGCGAGATAGATATATCGAATTAGCGCGCAAACAAGACAACTCTTCTTTGGCGGTAGCACTCACATTGGCTAAGCAACAAGTAAAAGAAGGTGAGTTTAAACTGGCATTCGAAACACTATCTAAGCTGCATTCGGATCACCCAACTAACCCATTGCTGCTCAACCTATTGAAGAAAGTACATGTTCAACTCAAACAGTGGCAGGATCTACTCGATATTGTTCCACAGTTGAGTAAAGCAAAAATCATAGACGCTAAGGAACAAAAAGAAATCGAACTGCTCGCTCACAAGGGGTTGCTAACCGATACTGCGATAACAAACAGCACCGAACAGTTAATTCAATATTGGGATAAACTAAGCAGAAAACTCAAAACTGAGCCTGAGCTCATTGTCCACATGACTAAGCAACTGGTTGAGAAAGATGCCTACTCAGAAGCATTTACCATCGCTAAAGAAGCGCTGAAAAAGCAAACTATCAATGAATTGCTATTAGTACTTCCGACAATCAAATTGGCAGACATGCACCCAATCGTCCAACAGCTCGAAGCATTAATTAAAAAGATGCCAACCTCGCCGAAGCGCACAGTGCACTTGCTCGTATAGAGATGCAAAATCAGCAATGGCCTGAAGCACAGCAACATCTAGAAAAAGCCCTATCGAGCAGAACAGATCGAGAAGATTACATATTGCTTGCTAAAGCCTTAGAAAAACAAAACCTCACTCAAGCGGCCAATGAAGTGTCGAAAAAAGTCATTTCTTTAACAAGCTAGGTTTAAAAGATAGGCAAACAAAAAGCCCGCAGTATCAGAATGCTGCGGGCTTTTTAGTATCAAACCAAAGGCAAATTAATAGCCTTTCTTCTCCCAATCTTTGGCTTTTTGGATCATCGGTGTGATCGTCGAACCTTGTACGATAATAGAGAAAACCACAACTGCATAAGTCATTAGCACTATGATCTCTTTAATATCTACACCGTTAACCACCTGCGCTCCTGTCGGGATCGCCATTGCCATCGCTAATGCTAGACCGCCTCGTAAGCCTCCCCAAGTGAGGATCTTAACGGACTCTGGGTTATACCTGCGATAAAACTTAAACAACACATAAGAAAGCTTAACACTGGTATAGCGACTGCATAGCACAAGAGGTACAGCAATTAATACAGCGATAATGTCGATATAGTGGAAGCTGAAAGTCAGCATGATTAAGCCAATCAGCAAGAACAAGATGGCGTTGAGAATCTCATCAGCCAATTCCCATAAGTGACTCATCTGGTGAGACTCTTGCTCATCCATTCCGCCGCGAGTGATGTTGCCAATGATGATACCAGAAACAACCATAGCCAATGGAGCAGAGACTTCTAGATGCTCTCCCAGGACGTAGCCTGCCGTTGGGATAAGCATGGTTAAGATAAGACGCATCATGCTATCCGGTGTGCGTTTAATAATATGATGGAACAACACACCCAGCACTAGGCCAAATAGGATTCCACCCACTGCTTCATGTAGGAATAGCTCTACGGTACTCCATACTGTTGGCGTCGATTTGCCAAATGCCACCTCAAACAAAGTGACAAACACAACGAGACCAACACCATCATTGAACAGCGATTCACCTTCAATTTGTGTCGATACTCGCTGTGGTGCGCGCATTTTTTAACGATTGCGAGTACCGCGATTGGGTCGGTCGGAGAGATCAGAGCACCAAACAACAAGCAATAAATGAAGTCGATATGGATGCCGATTTCTGGAAAATAAAGAACAACAACGCACCAATGAAGAAAGTAGAAAATAGCGTTGCGACAAGAGCTAGGAAGGGATCTCAAACTTCTGGTCTTTGAGATGGGTGAGCTCAATATTGAGTGCTCCACCAAACAGCAAGAAACCTAGAACACCTTTAAGCAAGAAGTCATCGAACTGAATGTGCTGAAGCATGTGAATAACTTCTTGTTGCTCGTGCAGTGGAATAATTCCAAACTTACTTAATACTAGCACTAGGATCGAAATAGCAACCGACCACCCTGTTATTGCGATAGTCCGTTTGAAACTTACCAAACCTCTGATTAAATAGAGAGATAAACACCGCAACTGCGGCAATAACACTTATCGTGTCGTAAACAGACATTTATAGTACTCCTAGTCTATGTCATCAAATTGTATCGGCATTGCTTTAATTAAACTTGTTAGTAGCCGAGCATACCCGCTCCACCTAAGGCCATACCTTCTATTGACTGATTTGGGTATCGCGTCATTGTGCGTAAATTTGTCGGCTGGGTCTATTACTTATTTATTAAGAACAGCTTAGTCGCCAGCGCTACACACATAAACCGCGTAATAATATAACTACAAATGAAGAGAAGACTTGCTCTAGTTCATAAATACCCCTGTTTGAGGAGTTTTATTACCTAGAAAGTAGTAATGATAAGACAAATAAAAAAACCCCACCTTAACATTCAAAGATAAGGTGGGGTTTTGAAACTTTGGCTTAATGAACGATTAAGAAATCATTAGGCCCGCAACAACAGCTGAAAGCAAACTTACTAGGAAGCCGCTATAAACCAGCTTGAAGCCGTACTTCGCTACGATATCGCCTTTCTCGGAGCACAATCCTTTCACCGCGCCAGAAATCATGCCGATAGAGCTAAAGTTAGCAAAAGACACTAGGAAAATTGAGATAACGCCGACAGTGTGATGATCAAGTCCTTTCGCGTGTGTAAGGTCAATCATCGCAACAAACTCATTGGTAACCACTTTAGTTGCCATAATTGCGCCAGCTTGTGCAGCTTGATGCCAAGGAATGTTTAGCATGTAAGCAACAGGCGAGAATGCATAGCCTAGTAGTTGGAAGGTAATGCCAAAGGCCATATCGAACACGCTGTTGATCGCTGCAATCAATGCACGAAACCAATCAACATAGCGAAACGACTACCGCCACTTTGAAACCATCCATGATGTACTCACCGAGCATTTCAAAAGAAGCTTTGCTTTTCTCATCTTCGCTAGTCACGATCAAATCTTGACCTTCTTCCAACTGATAAGGGTTGATAACAGAAAGAATGATGAAAGTGCTGAACATGTTTAGCAAGATAGCAGTCACAACATAACGAGGTTCAATCATCTGCATGTAAGAACCAACGATTGACATAGAAACCGTAGAAATCGCAGTTGCAGAAAGAGTGAAACATACGCTGGTTTGTCATGCGGAATCAGCTGCTGATTGCAATGAGTTCTCAGATTGGCCAACCAATAAAGAGCTTACTGCATTAAATGACTCTAGCTTCCCTAGACCATTTACTTTGCTTAGGCCTAGACCAACATACTTGATAACCACTGGTAAGATTTAAAGTGGCGCAGAATACCGATCAGTACCGAATAAAAATAATCGGCATCAGTACGTTCATGTAAAAGACAAAATGCCCTTTTTGTGCAAGATCGCCGAACACAAAGCTCGTGCCCTGACCTGCATAGTCCATTAGCCTAACGAAAAACGCATTGATTCCACCGACAATAGTCAAACCAACCGTTGTTTTCATCAAAGCCCACGCTAGCACTAGTTCAATCACTAGCATTTGTAGTATCGGGCGCTTTTTAATACCAGATTTATCAGCACTAAAAAGGAACGCAAGTGCGAGTACCACTACTACACCTAACAAAAAATATTACTTTTTTAAGGTCAAAAAACATAGAGACACCAAACATCCAATCTCAAATAAAGTTATTTATGGTTAAAAACTGCGCGCAACTGTACTCTGATATTCACAAATGCAAATGCATTGAAAACTATCATTGCATAGATCAGTTGAAGGCAGAGAGTGAGTGAGGTGTAATCCAGCGCAATGTTATCTCAACAACTCGCTGACATTATTATGCTTAGGAAAACACCGACTCTGTACTGAATCCAGAGTCCTTCCTAAATTCGAAGTATGACTTAAACTTTTTATTAGATATTTATCAGATAAGCCGCAGCTATTAGCACGCATCTGATAAAAATTAGTTATTACAATGACTTATATGATAATCGTTGATTATCTATTTCCATTAGTCAAAACAAAGCCCTAGTCTTCGACTAGGGCTCCTTAATTAATGGGGAGTGGACGGGACTCGACCCGCGACCCCCGGCGTGACAGGCCGGTATTCTAACCAACTGAACTACCACTCCGCACCTAAATTTTCCTAAAACTAGAAAAACTGCAAACGTTTGCTTTTCTAGTTAGCAAAAATTCCCGCCTAGGCAGGAATTTCTAAATATTCTAATTAAAGTCTTACATATTATTGCTTTAATCAGATTGTCTTGTCTCACAAGACAGTAATTAAAGCCCGGCGATGACCTACTCTCACATGGGGAAGCCCCACACTACCATCGGCGCAGTTGCGTTTCACTTCTGAGTTCGGCATGGAATCAGGTGGGTCCACAACGCTATGGTCGCCAAGCAAATTCTTCATCATAAAGTCATACGACTCTACGATTTAATTCGGAAAGCTGTTTTCGTTCTATTACACATTCAATGTTCTAGTTTGAGTCCCACAAAAAACCCTTTTGGTGTTGTATGGTTAAGCCTCACGGGCAATTAGTACAGGTTAGCTCAACGCCTCACAACGCTTACACACCCTGCCTATCAACGTTCTAGTCTCGAACAACCCTTAAGGACACATAAAGTGTCAGGGAAGACTCATCTCAGGGCTCGCTTCCCGCTTAGATGCTTTCAGCGGTTATCGATTCCGAACTTAGCTACCGGGCAATGCCATTGGCATGACAACCCGAACACCAGAGGTTCGTCCACTCCGGTCCTCTCGTACTAGGAGCAGCCCCCTTCAATCTTCCAACGCCCACGGCAGATAGGGACCGAACTGTCTCACGACGTTCTAAACCCAGCTCGCGTACCACTTTAAATGGCGAACAGCCATACCCTTGGGACCGACTTCAGCCCCAGGATGTGATGAGCCGACATCGAGGTGCCAAACACCGCCGTCGATATGAACTCTTGGGCGGTATCAGCCTGTTATCCCCGGAGTACCTTTTATCCGTTGAGCGATGGCCCTTCCATTCAGAACCACCGGATCCTATGACCTGCTTTCGCACCTGCTCGAATTGTCATTCTCGCAGTCAAGCGGGCTTATGCCA